>CAYTJS010000273.1:0-5123 GCA_964438115.1 uncultured Iamiaceae bacterium | reverse complement strand
GATGCCGGCCTCGACCTTGCCCACCAGGTCGGCGCCGACGTCGGCCGCCTTGGTGAAGATGCCGCCGCCGACCCGCAGGAACAGGGCGAGCAGCGAGCCGCCGAACCCGAAGCCGACGAGGATGGCCGAGCTCGAGTTCTGGAACAGCATGATGATCACCGTGGCGCCGAGCAGGCCCAGGCCGACGGTGAACATGCCGGCCACGCCACCGGTGCGGAAGGCCACCTGCAGCGCCGCCGGCATCGAGCCGGTGCGGGCCGCGGCGGCGGTGCGCACGTTGCCCCGCACGGCCAGGCTCATACCGATGAAGCCGGTGAGGCCCGACATCACACACCCGGCGATGAACGCCAGCGTGCGGAAGATGCCGGACTCCATCCTCGTCAGGCCGTCGATGCCCAGCGCCCCTTCGGGCTGGAGCACCTCGGTCGAGGTGATGAAGACGATGATCGCCAGCGGCACGATGATGATGGCGATCGTCTTGAACTGCCGCCGCAGATAGGCCATGGCGCCTTCCTGGATGGCGCCGGCGATCTCGATCATCTTGTCGGTGCCCTGGTCGGCGGCGTTGACCGCCCGGACCAGGTAGAAGCCGACGGCCAAGGCGAGGAGGGCGGTGGCGGCCGAGAAGATCAGCCAGAACCACTCACCCCCGCCCAGCTCGAAGGATTGGTAGCCGCCTTCGGCGGCCAACAGGGCAGACATCGTTGGCGAGGTCCTTTCCGGGGAGCGGGCCAGGTCCCTCCAGGCCCACAGCGCGTGAAACGGTAGTCAACGCGGCACCGGTCGTCAGAATCCCGCGAGGTCGGGACGGCCGGTGGACCCCGACGGGTGGCCTCAGTGACCACACCAGCCACACTGATCGCGGTCCACCCCAGGACCTCGCGCTCCGCACCGCCCTTGACACGGAGCGTGGGGGGAGGTTTCCTGGTACCCCGCCATTACGGTTCCGTTACAGACCAGCCCGGAGCTCCACCCCCGTGCCCTCACGCCCGACCCGCCCCCTCGACCGCGCCCTCGCCGTCGTCGTCGCGCTCGCCCTGCTGGTCGGCGTGCCCGCCCTGGCCGGGGCCGAGGACGACGAGGCCGACGACCCCCGCGCCGAGCGCGAGGCGGTCCAGGAGCGGGCGGCCGACGTCGCGGCCGAGCTCGACGGCCTGCGGGCCGACGCCGCCGACGTCCGGGCCGCCCTCGACGCCCTGGCCGCCAACGTCCAGGCCAAGCGGGCCCAGCTCGACGACGCCCGCCGCCGGGCCCGCACTGCCGTGGCCGAGGCCGAGGCCGCTCGGGCCGAGGAGCAGCGCCTCGAGGGTGAGATCGACGACCTCGAGGCCGACGTCGCCACCTACGCCGTCGAGGCCTACATCCGGCCGCCCGACAGCGACGCCGCCGCCGCCTTCGAGACCGACGACATCAACGACGCCACCCTGGCCGAGTCGCTCCTCGCCACCCAAGGCAACCAGCAGCGCGACGTGCTCGACCAGCTCCGGGCCACCGAGGACGACCTCGCCGCCCAGCGCATCGCCGCCGAGGACGCCGCCCAGGCCGCCACCCGGGCCCGGACCGAGATCGCCGCCCGCTACACCGAGCTGCGGGCCGCCCAGGACCAGCAGCGCGAGGTGGCCCGCCAGATCGAGGAGCGCATCAACCAGGCGGCCGGCGAGGCCGCCGCCCTCGCCGAGCGGGAGTCCGAGCTCTCCGCGCAGATCGCCGAGGAGGCGGCCCGGTTCGCCCGCTACATCCAGGGCATCGACCTCGGGCCGGTCGGCGACCCCTATCAGAGCGGCCCGGTCTCGGTGGTCGACGTGGGCAACGGCATCGTCGTCAACGTCTCGATCGCCGACCAGATCCGAGCCATGCTCTCGGCCGCCGCCGCCGACGGCGTGTACCTCTCCGGTGGTGGCTACCGCAGCCCCGACCAGCAGATCGCCCTGCGCCGGGCCCACTGCGGCAGCAGCTATTACGCCATCTACCAGATGCCGTCGTCGTCCTGCTCGCCGCCCACGGCCATCCCCGGCAGTTCCATGCACGAGCGGGGCCTGGCCATCGACTTCGACAACTGCTCCTACGGCACGAGCGTCTACAACTGGCTGTCGGCCAACGCCGCCTCCTACGGCCTCTACAACCTGCCGTCGGAGAGCTGGCACTGGAGCACCACCGGCTCCTGAGGGGTAGGGGACCCGACCCCCACCGGGTCACCCACCGGCGGTACCCTCTGCGGTCGTATGCGCCGCATCCTGCCGATCGTCCTCACCGCGCTCGCCCTCCTCGCCGCCGGCGGGGCGACCACGCCCGTCGCCGCCGAGCCGTCGGCCACCGAGGCCAGTGGGGCCGAGGCGGCGCTGACCGGCGTCGGTCAGATCGAGGCCGGCGACGAGCACACCTGCGCCGTGGTCACCGGGGGTCAGGTCCGGTGCTGGGGCTACAATTTCTTCCGCGAGCTCGGCAACGGCAACACGGTGGCCTCGGGCTTCCCGACCGCCGTCCTCACACCCTCCGGCGCCGGCAACCTCACCGGGGTCACCCAGGTGTCGGCCGGGGCGAACCACAGCTGTGCCCGCCTGTCGAGCGGCCAGGCCCGCTGCTGGGGGTACAACGGCGACGGCCAGCTCGGCGTCGGCGACACCGCGGCCCAGACCCTCCCGGTCGTGGTGAAGGGACCGGGGGGAACCGGGCGACTCACCGGTGTGGCCCAGGTGGCGGCGGGAACGAAACACTCCTGCGCCCGGGTCACCGGCGGGCAGGTCCGGTGCTGGGGCCTCAATGCCGACGGCCAGCTCGGTATCGACAGCCTGGCCCCGAGCACCACGCCAGTGGTGGTGTTGGCCCCGACCGGCTCCGGCCCCCTGACCGGCGTCACCCAGCTCGCCGTCGGCCAGAACTTCAACTGTGCCCGGCGCAGCACCGGCCAGGTGGTCTGCTGGGGGAACAACAGCAGCGCCCAGCTCGGTGACGGGTCCACCGCCGACCGCGATCGCCCGGTCTTCGTCCGCAACGCCGACAACTCCGGCCGCCTGACCGGGGTCCGCCAGGTCGCGGTCAGCCGGTTCTACGCCTGCGCCCTCCTGACCAACGGTCAGGCCCGATGCTGGGGCTTCGGCTTCGGCCCCTTCCCCCTCGCCGTCCTCAAGGCCGACAACACCCCTCTCACCGGCATCACGTCCATCTCCGCCGGCGCCGACCACCTCTGCTTCCGACTGTCGAACGGCCGGCTCCGCTGCCGGGGGGCCAACGCGCAGGGCCAGCTGGGCGATCTCACCAACACCGCCCGGGCCACCCCCGTGCCGATGGTCAACACGGCCGGCACCTCGGCCGCGACCGGGGTCACCGCCGTCGCCGCCGGGGCGCGCCACACTTGTGCCCGGCTGGGCACAACCCAGGTCATCTGCACGGGCGCCAACGACTTCGGCCAACTCGGTGCCGGCCCCGGGCCGGCCACGGCGCGCCCCATCGGGGTCCGCCGCTGAACCTCCCCCGGTTTCGCCCACCGTGACAGGATGACCGCCGGTCACCGGTCCACCGTCGGCGGTGCGGTGCTCGCCGCCGCGGTGGCGCCGGGGCCCGGCACTGCCGGCCGGGGCCGTCCACCGCTGCGCCGTCGACCAGCTCGGTGAGAACGCCAGCCCCGGCACCGCCGAGGGCGCGGTCATCAGCGACGACGGCCGGGTCGTGGCCTTCGTCAGCAGCGGCTCGCTGGACCCCGACGTGACCAACACCGGCACCAACCGGGAGCTCTACCTGTGGGAGCGCGGCGTCGGCTTCACCCAGCTCACCAACACGACCTCCGGCAACGCCACCGGCAACGCCATCGACGCCGACGGCAGCCGGGTCGTCTTCTCGTCCTCCCAGGACCTGGTCGGCACCAACAGCGACAGCAGCACCGAGATCTTCCTCTGGGACGAGACCAGCGGGTTCACCCAGGTCACCGCCACGACCACGACCAGCGGGACCCTGCCCGGCATCAACGGCAGCGGCACCGACGTCGTGTTCCAGTCCTCCGCGACCTCACCGCGGCTCCACCGAGCCCGCCATCGGCGAGGATGTCATCGCCTTCGGCTCGGCCGCCGACCTCGTGCCCGCTACCGGTAGCAGCGACCACACCAACGAGATCTTCACCTACGACCTGGGCCCGGCGACCTTCACCCAGCTCACCGACGACCCCGCCGAGAGCAGCTACTCGCCCTCGGTCAGCGGTGACGACGACCACAACGGCGAGGCCTTCGTGACCGACCTCGGGGTCGGGACCAACTGGGAGCAGATCACCCAGACCGAGTTCGGTGGCGCCGGCCTCCCGGCGCTGGACGGGACCGGCGACCGCGTGGTCTTCACGGCCCTCAACGACCTGGTCCCGGCCGTGGGCAACACCGACGGCAGCCAGGAGGCCTTCGTCCACGACCGCCAGAGCGGCCTGGTGCAGCAGTTGACCGACTTCACGGTCGGCAACGCCGACTACCCGTCGATCGACGCCAGCGGCCTGCTGGCCGCCCTGCAGTTCACCAGCGACCCCAACGGCGACAACCCCGACCACGGTCAGGAGGTGGGCCTCGCCTCCTGTGGCCCAACGGGCCGACCTTCACCGACTACGCCCCCGGGGCCACCTACTACGAGCAGGTCGAGTGGATGTCGCCGGCCGAGGTGGCCTCCGGTTTCCCCGAGGGCACCTTCCGGCCCCAGGACTTCGTCAAGCGCCAGCAGATGGCCAACTTCCTCTACAACCTGGCCTCGGGCGTCGGCGTCGACCTGACCTGATCCGGCGGCCCGATCCGGCCTTCACGTCGGATCGGGTCCCGCCGACGAGAGGAAGGTGGACGGCGCCGGCACCCTGACGCGACGGCTGCCGGCCGCCCTGCTGCTGGCCTTGGGCCTGGCCTTCGCCCTGACCGTCCTGACCGCCGACGGAGGAGCCGCCGTCAGCGGTCGGCTCGGCGGCGACCTGCCCGAGTTCGTGGGGGCGGGGGCCCTGGTCGACGCCGGCGTCGACGCCACCACCCTCTACGACCCGGCGACCCAGGTGGCCGCCCAGCGCTCGTACCTGCCCCCCGGCGAGGGAGGCGGGATCCTGTTCGGCTACCCCGCCTTCGTCGCCGCCCCCTACGCCCTCCCGGTGGCCCTGGGCCTGCCCTACC
>CAYTJS010000272.1:0-5193 GCA_964438115.1 uncultured Iamiaceae bacterium | reverse complement strand
CGTCTTCGCCGTGCCTGTGGCCCCGGTGGCCGACCTGGCCGCCGTGGCCGCCCTGGGGCTGCCCCCGGCGGGGGCCGACGCCGGGGGTCGGCCCCTCGACGAGGTCGACCTGGGCGGGCCCCGGGCGCTCGTCCTCGGGGCCGAGGCGGCCGGCCTGGCCGAGGGCGGGGTCGACGAGCGGGTGGCGCTGCCGATGGAGCCCGGCGTCGAGTCGCTGAACGTGGCCATGGCGGCGACCGTGCTGCTCTACGAGGCCCGCCGGCGGCGGTCGGCGGCAACGGACTGGACCGAAGGTGACCGGAAGGGCGAGGGTTAGGACCCCATGATCGAGGAGTTGGGCCGCATCCAGGCCGACGCCATGGGCCGCATCCAGGCGGCCGCCACGGTGGACGAGCTGCGCGCCATCGGCCAGGAGGTGCTGGGCAAGCGCTCGGACCTGGTCGGCCTGCGCAAGTCCCTGGGCGGCCTCGACGAGGCCACCCGCAAGGAGGCGGGGGCGGCCCTGAACGCCGCCACCCAGGCCCTCCAGGCCGCCATGGCCGACCGCGAGGCGGGCCTGGCCGACGCCGAGCGGGCGGCCCGCTATGAGGCCGAACGCCTCGACCTGACCGAGGTGGTCACCCCGCCACCGGTCGGCCACCTCCACGTCGTGACCCGTACCTGGCAGGCCCTCGAGGACATCTTCGTCGGCATGGGCTACTCGATCGCCGAGGGCCCCGAGGTCGAGACCGACTGGTACAACTTCGAGGCCCTCAACATCCCCGACTCGCACCCGGCCCGGTCCATGTGGGACACCCTCTGGGTCGACGTGGACGACGAGGCCGGGCACCCGATGCTGCTGCGGACGCACACCTCGAACGTGCAGATCCACGTCATGCAGGCCCAACGGCCGCCCATCTACGTGGTCGCCCCCGGGCGGACCTACCGGCGCGACACCACCGACGCCACCCACCTGCCGGTCTTCCACCAGATCGAGGGCCTGGTCGTCGACCGGGGCATCACCATGGCCGACCTGGCCGGCACCATCCAGGCCTTCACCCAGGCCTACTTCGGCCAGGACTTCGAGTCCCGGCTGCGTCCGTCCTACTTCCCGTTCACCGAGCCCTCGGCCGAGTTCGACATCCGTCCCCCCGGCGGCGACTGGCTGGAGCTGGGCGGCTGCGGGATGGTGCATCCCAACGTCTTCGCCCACGTGGGCATCGACCCCGAGGAGTGGACCGGCTTCGCCTTCGGCTTCGGCATCGACCGCCTGGCCAAGGTCCGCTACGAGGTCGACGACCTCCGCGAGTTCGTCACCTCCGACATCCGCTTCCTGGAGCAGTTCTGATGAAGGTGCTCGTCAGTTGGTTGCGGGAGTTCGCGCCGGACCTGCCGGAGGACGTCGAGGTCCTGACGGCGGCCCTGGACGACCTGGGGACGCCGGTCGAGGAGCGGGTCCGGCTGGGCGAGGGGCTGGACGGGATCGTCGTGGCCCGGGTGCTGGCCACCCGACCGCACCCCGACGCCGACCGGATCCAGCTCGTCGACGTCGACCTCGGTGACGGCGAGGCCCTCCAGATCTGCTGCGGCGCCTTCAACATGGGCGCCGGCGACCTCGTCCCCCTGGCCACGCTGGGCACGGCCATGCCCGACGGTCGTCTCATCGAGCGCCGCAAGCTGCGGGGGGAGTGGTCCAACGGGATGCTCTGCTCGGCCACCGAACTGGGCCTGGGCGACGACGCCGACGGCATCCTCCTGCTGGCCGTCGACCACGACCCCGGCACCCCGCTGACCGAGGCCCTGGGCCTCACCGGCGACTGGCTGCTCGACCTCGAGGTCAACGCCAACCGGCCCGACGCCCTGTCGGTGGCCGGCGTGGCCCGCGATCTGGCCGCCCGCTTCGGCGTGGGCTTCGCCCTGCCCGAGGTGACGGCCCCCAGTGGAGGGGCCCCGACCGCCGAGGTGGCCCGGGTCGAGATCGTCGACCCCGACACCTGCGCCCGCTTCCTGGCCCGGGTCCTGCGTGGCGTCACCATCGGCCCGTCCCCGTCCTGGCTGGCCAACCGCATCACCCAGCTGGGCATGCGCCCGATCAACAACGTCGTCGACGTGTCCAACTACGTGATGCTCGAGCTGGGCCACCCCAACCACGCCTACGACCTGGCCAAGGTGGCGGGTGGGACCCTCCGCGTACGCCGGGCCCGGGAAGGCGAGCGCCTGGTCACCCTCGACGACGTCGAGCGGGTGCTGGTGGCCGAGGACGTGCTCATCTGCGACGGCGACGACGCCCCCATCGGCCTGGCCGGGGTGATGGGCGGGGCCTCGACGGAGATCGGCGACGACACCACCGAGGTCCTGCTGGAGGCGGCCTGGTGGCACCCCATGCAGATCGCCCGCACCTCGACCCGCCTCAACCTGCGCTCCGAGGCGTCGCGGCGCTTCGAGCGGGGCAGCGACCTGTGGGGCCTCGACCGGGCCGTCGAGCGCTTCTGCGCCCTCCTGGCCGAGTCCGGGGCCACCGCCGCCCCCGACACCCTGGACGTGCGGGGCGACCTGCCCGAGGTGGCCCCGATCCGGGTGCGGACCGACCGGGTCAACCTGATCTCGGGCCTCGACCTCGACACCGCCACCATCCGGGGTCTCCTCGAGCCCATCGGCTTCGAGGTGGTGGGGGAGGGCGAGGGCGAGACCATCCTGGCCCCGCCCAGTTTTCGCCCCGACGTGGTGGCCGAGATCGACGTGATCGAGGAGGTGGCCCGCCACCACGGCTACGCGAACCTGCCCCAGACGACGCCGACCTCGCCCCACACCGGCGGTCTGTCGGCCCGGCAGGCCGAGCGGCGCCGGCTGCGGGCCGCCCTGGTGGGCCTGGGCCTGGCCGAGGCGCTGCCCATGCCGTTCCTCGCCCCCGACGACCTCGAGCGCACCGGGCTCGACCCGGTGGGGATCACCGTCACCAACCCGCTCGACGCCCGCGAGTCGGTGCTGCGCACCTCGCTGCGTCCCGGCCTGCTGCGGGCCCTGGCCTACAACGCCAGCCACCGCAACGAGGGGGTGGGCCTGTTCGAGCTGGGGAAGGCCTTCCTCCCGCCGGCGGCGCCGGGGGAGCGGCCCGGCGAGCCCGAGCAGCTGGGCGTGGCCCGGGCCGGCGCCGACGCCCCGGCGGCGGTGGCCGTCTGGTCGGTCCTGGCCGAGGTGCTCGGCCTCGACGCCGGCCTCGAGGCGGCGGCCGTGCCCGGCCTGCACCCGACCCGGTCGGCCCGCATCGTGGCCGGCGACCGGGTCCTGGGCGCGGTGGGCGAGGTCGACCCGCAGGTGGCCGAGGCCTGGGGCGTGGCCGAGCGGGTGGCCTGGCTGGAGCTGGACCTCGACGTCGTGGCCGCCACGCCGCGGCGGCCGATCGCCTACCGGCCCGTGAGCCGGTTCCCGTCCAACGACATCGACCTGGCCTTCGTGGTGGACGACGGGGTACCCGCCGCCGCCGTCGAGGCCACCGTGGCCGAGGCCGCCGGCGACCTGCTGGCCCGGGTCGCCCTCTTCGACGTGTACCGGGGCCCGTCCCTCGGTGACGGGGTGCGCAGCCTGGCCTATGCGCTGCGCCTGCAGGCCCCCGACCGCACCCTCACCGACGCCGAGGTGGCCGAGGTGCGTCAGCGGGTCGTCGACGCCGTGGCCACCGCCCACAGCGCCACCCTCCGCGCCTGATCGCTCCGCTTCTGGCCCTTGATTTCGGTGCTGGGGCACCGAAATCACCGGCCAGAACGCACGGTCGTTGCATAGTCATGCGGTGAGCCGTATCCTCACGCGGGTGAAGGTCGGGATCGTGGGAGCCTCCGGGTACACGGGGGCGGAGCTGCTGCGGCTGTGCGCGGGCCATCCCGACCTCGACGTCGTGGTGGCCACCGGCGACACCCAGGCCGGCACCCCCGTGGCCGGGCTGTACCCCAGCCTGCGTCCCGTCTACGGCGACCTCACCTTCACCCCGTACGCGCCCGAGGTCGTCGACGGCCTCGACGTGGTGTTCTGCGGCCTGCCCCACGGGGCCAGCCAGGCGATCGTGCCCGAGGTGGCCGAACGGGTGGGCCACGTGCTCGACCTCTCCGCCGACTTCCGGCTGCAGGACCCCGCCCTCTACCCGCAGTGGTACGGCGCCGAGCACACCCGGCCCGACCTGCTGGCCACCTTCGCCTACGGCCTGCCCGAGCTGTTCCGGGACGAGCTGGTGGGAGCGGCGGGGGTGGCCGTCCCCGGCTGCTACCCGACGGCCATCTCGTTGGCCCTCGCGCCCCTGCTGGCCGCCGGCCTCGTCGAGCCCACCGGGATCGTCGTCGACGCCGCCTCGGGCGTCTCCGGCGCCGGGCGGGGGCTCAAGCACACCACCCACTTCGCCACCGTGGACGAGGACTTCGCCGCCTACGGCCTCCTCGACCACCGCCACACCCCCGAGATCGAGCAGGTGCTTTCCCGGCAGGGGGCGCCGGCCCAGGTGCTGTTCACGCCCCACCTGGTGCCCATGGTGCGGGGGATCCTGGCCACCTGCTACGCCCGGCCCACCGGGACCACCTCCACCGAGGAGGTGCTGGCCGCGCTGGCCGATGCCTACGCCGACGAGCCCTTCGTCCAGGTCATCGACGGGGTGCCCACCACCAAGATGGTGCTCGGGTCGAACACGGCGGTGGTCACCGCCCGGGCCGACGAGCGCACCGGCTGGGTCCTGGCCCTCGGGGCCATCGACAACCTGGTGAAGGGCGCCTCGGGCCAGGCGGTCCAGTGCGCCAACCTGGCCATCGGCCGGCCGGAGACGACCGGCCTGCCCACCCTGGGCCTGTACCCGTGAGCGCCGCGACGAACGGCGGAGGAGTCGAACCATGAGCGTGACCGCAGCCGAGGGGTTCGTCGCCGCCGGCGGCCACGGCGGGGTGAAGCCCGACGGGGTGGCCGACCTGGCGCTGGTGGCCACCGCCGACGGCGCGGCCGTGCCCGCCGCCGGGGTGTTCACCGCCAACCGCTTCACTGCGCCGCCGGTGCTCGTCACCCGGGCCCACCTGACCCAGAGCGGCGGCCGGGCCGCCGCCGTGCTGCTCAACTCGGGCAACGCCAACGCCGGCCCCGGCGAGCCCGGCAGCGCCGATGCCGAGGCCCTGTGCGCCTCGGTGGCCGCCGAGCTGGGCTGTGACCACGACCAGGTCCTGATGTGCTCGACGGGCCTGATCG
>CAYTJS010000271.1:0-5249 GCA_964438115.1 uncultured Iamiaceae bacterium | reverse complement strand
GTGCCGAAGCGCTCGCCGAGCAGGGCCCGCCAGCCGAACTCGTTGCTGGCCCGGGTCCAGAGCAGGTCGTCGCCGAACTGGCCGGCCGACACCGAGGTCATCCGGTCGTCGAGCATGGGGCAGAGCAGGTAGAGGCCGGCCAGGGCCGGGCCGCCCTCGTCCCGGAGACGCAGGGCCGTGGCGGCGGCCAGCCCGCCGCCGGCGCTCTCGCCGCCCAGCACGATCCGGTCGGGGTCCACGTCGAACTCGGCGGCGTGCTCGGCGAACCAGGTCAGGCCGGCGACGCAGTCGTCCTGGGGGGCGGGGGCCGGGTGCTCGGGGGCCAGCCGGTACTCGATGCTGGCCACCACCGCCCCGGCGGCCACGGCCGGGCCCATCGCCCCCAGGGCGCCGAAGCGGTTGCCCACGACCATCCCGCCGCCGTGCACCCAGACCAGCGCCGGCGCGGGGGAGGTGACCGTCGCGGGCGTGAACAGGGCGATCGTCAGGTCCCCGGCCGGTCCCGGCACCGTCACGTCCCGGTGGGTCATGCCGTGGGCGGCCAGCATGGCCTCGCGGTCCACCATGTCGGCCGAGCGCAGCACCGGCAGCGACGCGGGGGTGAACACCGGCCCGCCCCCGTCGAAGAGCCCGTCGGAGAGGGCCCGCCAGGCCACGCCGCACTCGGCGTCGAGCGGTGGGGGGGACGGGGGGGTGGTGGACACGACGACCTCCTCGGATCGGGCGTTCCACGATGGCACGCCGCCCGCCGCCGGGTGGTCAGAGACCGGCGCCCAACTCCCGGTAGAGGTCGATGAGGCCGCTCACCCCGGGATGACCCAGTCGGTCGATGCGCACGACCCGTCCGTCGGTCACGGCGGGCAAACCCTGCCACACCGAGGTGCCCTCCACCGCGGCGAGGGCCTCGGCCTCCCCGTCGACGGCCGTCGACTGCCAGGTGACGATCACGGGGGCGTCGAGGAGCCCGAGCTGCTCGAGGGACAGGAACAGGCGGCCGTTGTCGTCGACGGCACCCGCCGCCGCGGGCACCAGGGTGCAGCCCAGCCGGGTGGCGGCACCCGCCAGGTCGCTGTCGGGCGTGACCCAGGCGGCCGGGGCCGGGCCGGGGTACACCGAGACGATCGCCACCTCGCAGTCGTCGGGGACGGCGGCGGCGGCCTCGGCCTCGGCGGTGGCCAGGTCGTCGAGCAGGGCCGCCGCCTCGTCGGTGCGGTCGAGGGCCCGGCCGAGGGTCAGCAGGCGGTCGGCGGTGCCCTCGTCGTCGGGCAGCACCACGACCTCACCCAAGGCCTCCAGCGCGGTGGCCCCGACCTCGTCGACCACGTACTGGGGGGCGACGATCGTGTCGGGCGCCAGGCCGGCCAGGGCCTCGAGGTCGGGCTCGGTCGACGAGAGGGCACGGATGCCCTCGGTGGCGCCGGGGGCCAGGCCCTGGAAGCCGGCCGTGGGCACCGTCGCCGTCGAGGCCACTGGGCGCACGCCCAGGGCCAGGAGGTCGGCCAGGAGGTACTCCTCGCCGAGGGCCACCACGCGACCGAGGTCGTCGTCGGGGGGCACGGTAGCGTCGGTGGCGTTCGATCCCCCGCCGGTACTGCAGGCGGTGGCCAGGACGACCAGGGCGGCGGCGACGACGGCGGTGCGGACGGTCATGCGGGGACCTCCAGGTGGGGGTTCGGGGCCCGGCGTCCGACGGGGACGACCAGGGGGGTGGCGGTGACGGGGTCGGGCACCACGCAGACCTCGAGTCCGAAGGCCTCGGCCACGAGGTCCGGGGTCATGACCGCCGCCGGCGGGCCCTCGGCGAGGACGCGGCCGTCGCGGAGCACGACGAGGTGGTGGGCGTAACGGCAGGCCAGGTTCAGGTCGTGGAGGACGCAGACGATCGTGCGGCCGTCGGCGGCGTGGAGGTCCGCCAGCAGGTCGAGCACCTCGAGTTGGTGGGCCAGGTCGAGGAAGGTGGTGGGCTCGTCGAGCAGGAGGACCTCGGTCTGCTGGGCCAGGGCCAGGGCCAGGGCGATCCAGACCCGTTGACGCTGCCCTCCGGACAGCTCGTCGACGCTGCGGTCGGCCAGGTCGACGGTTCCCGTGGCGGCGAGGGCCGCGGTCACGGCGGCCTCGTCCTCGGCGCTCCACTGGCGGTACCACCGCTGGTGCGGGTGGCGGCCCCGGGCCACGAGGTCGCGGACGACCAGCCCGTCGGGCGCGACCGGCTGCTGCGGGAGCAGCCCCAGGCGTCGGGCCACCTCCCGGGTGGGCAGGCGGTGGAGTTCCTGGCCGTCGAGGAGCACCGCGCCGGCCCGGGGTCGAAGGAGCCGGGCCAGGGCCCGGAGGAGGGTCGACTTCCCGCAGGCGTTGGGTCCCACGACCATCGTGATGGCCCCGGTGGGCACCGCCAGCGACAGGTCCTCGACCACCAAGCGGTCGTCGTAGGCGAGGCTGACGGCCTCGGCCCGCAGCTCGGGTGGGCTCATCCGGACCACCCCGCCCGGTTGGCCCGGACCAGCAGCCAGAGCAGGTAGGGCGCGCCGACCACGGCGGTCACCACGCCCACGGGGAGCTCCACCGGGGCGAGGACCAGGCGACCGACCACGTCGGCCCAGACGACGATCGCCGCCCCGACCAGCGCCGCGGGCAGGAGGCCGCCCCCGCGGGGTCCGACGAGGCCCCGGGCCACCTGGGGCGCGGCCAGGGCGACGAAGCCGACGGGGCCGGCGGCGGCGGTGGCCACGGCGGCCAGGGCCGCCCCGACGAGGGCGAGCCCGGCCCGGCACCGGGCGACGGGGACCCCGAGGGCGGCGGCGGCGTCATCGCCCAGCTCGAGGGTCCGCAGGCAGCGGGCCCCGACCAGGGCGAGGGGGACGAGAAGGAGCAGGGCCAGGGTGAGCGGCCGCACGTACTCCCACCCCCGACCGTTGAGGCTCCCCGTGAGCCAGGTGGTGGCCCGGGCCGCGTCGCGCAGCTCGGCCCGACGCAGCAGCAGGACGACGACGGCGTCGAGGACTGCGGTGAGCCCCACGCCGACGAGGATCAGACGGAAGCCGGTCAGGCCGTCCCGGACGGCGAGGAGGGTGATGGCCACCACGGCGACGACGGCGCCGGCCAGGGCGGCGGAGGTGACGACGAGGGTGCTCCCCACCCCGGCCACCACGAGGGCCAGCACGGCCCCGACGGCCGCCCCCGCCGACACGCCCAGGAGGTCGGGGCTGGCCAGCGGATTGGCCAGCAGACGCTGGAAGATGGCGCCGGCCAGGCCCAGGGCCGCACCCACCAGGGCGCCGGTGAGGGCGCGGGGCAGACGGAGGGTGCGGATGACGAAGGCATCGGGCCCGTCGGCGCCACCGCCCAGGACCTCGGCCGCCACCGAGCGCAGGGGGATGGCCACCTCGCCGCTGGCGACGGCGACCACGAGGCCGACCGTCACGACCACGACCAGCCCGGCCCCGACGCCCAGCGCCCGGCGGTCGACCCGCAGGGCGATCGGCCCGGAGCGGACGAGCAGGTCGCGTCCGGCCGGGACCGGGGCCGTCACGGCCGTCACAACGCCGCCAGCCGGGGGCGGCGGACGAACGCGATGAAGAGCGGAGCACCCAGCAGGGCGGTGACGATGCCCACCTCCAACTCGCCGGGGCGGACGACGACCCGGCCGACGACGTCGGCCACCGTCAAGAGCACCGCGCCGAGCAGCAGTGACGCTGGCAGCAGCCACCGGTGGTCGGGGCCGGTGAGGCGGCGGGCCAGGTGGGGGACGGCGAGGCCGACGAACCAGATGGGCCCGGCCACCGCGGTGGCGGCGCCGCACAGCAGGACGACGGCGGTGGCGGCCACGGCCCGCGCCCCGGCCACCGGGAGGCCCAGGGACCGGGCGACGTCGTCGCCGAGGGCCATGCGGTCGAGGGCGCGGGCCGAGGCCAGTCCGAGTACCAGCCCGGCGACGAGGAACGGGGCCACGGTGGCCAGGGCGTCGAGGTCACGGCCGGCGACCGAGCCCGCGACCCAGAAGCGGTACTGGTCGAGGGCGGCGGCGTCGAGGTTGACCAGAGCGGCCGTGACCGAACCCAGGAGGGCCGAGCAGGCGGCCCCGGCCACGGCCAGCTTCACCGGGGTGGCCCCGCCCCGGCCCGACGAGCCGATGGTCGTGACCAGGGCACCCGCCAGGGCCGCCCCGGCCAGGGCGAACCAGACCCGGGTGCTGCCCGTGCTCCAGCCGAGGGCGGCGGCGGCGACGACGGCGAGGGCGGCGCCGGCATTGACGCCCAGCAGCCCGGGGTCGGCCAGCGGGTTGCGGGTCAGGCCCTGCATGAGCGCCCCGGCCAGGCCCAGGGCGGCGCCCACGGCGAGGACGATCGCCGTGCGGGGGAGGCGCAGTTCGCTGATCACGACGTGGTCCTCGATCCCGGGGTCGAAGGCCAGGACCGCCTGCACCGTGGTGGCGAGCGGGATGGTCCGGGCGCCGACGGCCACCGAGAGGGCGGCGGCCGCGGCCACGAGGGCGCCGATCAGGGCCAGGGCCGGCGCTCGACCCGACCGGGGTGCGGTACGGCCGCGGGCGCCACCGACGGGCGGGGAGATGGTCACGCTGCTGATCCAAAGATGTTAGGCATACTTGACAACAGGTGTCAGGTCCAGGAGCGTGGGCCGTCCCGACGTCCCCTGGAGGTCCGCGTTGTCCACCCGTTCGTCCGCCCCCGCCGGTCCGGTGATCCAGCCGGTTCGCGTTGGCTCCGTGGCATCGGCGGCACCGGGGATCCTCGAGGTGGTGGTCGAGGGGCTCGTCGGCATCGACCCGTCCGAACCGGACGTCTTCGTCTACCTGCTGGTCCGTCTCGACGGGACGCCGTTCCCGGCGGACTACGCCATGGCCGATTATCTCGACGCCGGCGCCGGCGACCCCGTCCGCGGGGCGTACTACACGGTTCGCCGCCACGACGCGGCGAGGGCCCGGACGACGTTCTGGGTCGTCGACCACGGTCACCCCGGGTCGGTGGCCGCCTGGCTGGCGACGGCGGAGCCGGGCACCCCCTTGCTGGCGTGGGGGCCGCGGCCGGGCTTCGAGCCGCCGGCCGGGCTCACCCACCTCGTCGTCGCCGTGGATGCCACCGGCCTGGCGGCCGCGGCTCGCCTGCTCGAGACGGTGCCGGCCACCGTCGGCGGCACCGTCGTGGTCGAGGTGGCCGATCCGGCGACCGCGGCGCTCTTGCCGTCGCACCCGGGACTGGCGGTGGTCACCGTGGCCGCCGACCTGGTGGCCG
>CAYTJS010000270.1:3047-5273 GCA_964438115.1 uncultured Iamiaceae bacterium | reverse complement strand
TTCGAGGAGACCTTCCTCTTCCACGACACCGTCGCCGCCAACATCGCCTTCGCCGATGCCGCCGCCGACCAGACCGAGATCGAGCGGGCCGCCCGTCTGGCCGGGGCCCACGAGTTCATCGAGGCCCTGCCCGAGGGCTACGGGACGGTGGTGGGGGAGCGGGGCTTCTCGCTCTCGGGCGGGCAGCGCCAGCGGCTGGCCATCGCCCGGGCCATTCTGGCCGACCCCCGGGTGCTCATCCTCGACGACGCCACCTCGGCGGTCGACCCGACCAAGGAGCACGAGATCCGCGGCGCCCTGGCCGAGGTGATGACGGGCCGCTCGACGGTGGTGATCGCCCACCGGCCGGCGACGGTGGCCCTGGCCGACCGGGTGGTGCTGGTGGACGGCGGCCGGGTGGCCGCCGAGGGCACCCACGGACAGCTGCTGGCCACCAGCGGGCGCTACCGCGAGGTGCTGGCCGCGGCCGCCGCCCACGGGACGGAGGTGGCTGCCGATGTGGGGTGAGGCCGGCGTCGCCGAGGAGGACATGCTCGACGCCCGCGAGGCGCGCCGGGTGCTGCGCCGGGCCTTCCGCATGCTCGGCCCCTACCGCCGCCGGGTCGTGGTGTCGTGCCTGTTGCTCGTGGTGTGGACGGCCACGGTGCTCGCCGGGCCGTTCCTCGTGCGCTTCGCCATCGACCAGGGCCTGACCGAGGGCGACGCCGCCGCCCTCAACCTGGCCATCGTCGGTTACGTCGTCGCCGCCGCCGTGGGCTATGTCGTCTACCGGTTGGTGATCCTGCAGGTCGGCCTGGTCGGCGAGTCGTTCCTCCAGGACCTCCGCAACCGCGTGTTCGCCCACCTGCTGCGGCTGTCCATGCCCTTCTACGACCGCGAGAAGGCCGGCGTCGTGGTCTCGCGGATGACCTCCGACGTCGAGTCGCTGCAGGAGCTGGTCCAGATCGGCCTGCTCATGTTCGTGACGAACACCCTGCTGCTGGCCTTCTCCTTCGCCGCCCTGGCCATCGTCTCCTGGCAGCTGCTGTTGGTGTGCCTGGTGTCGGTGCCCTTCGTGGTGGTGGCGAGCATCCGCTTCCAGCGCGACTCGAACCGGGCCTACCTGGTGGTGCGGGACCGCATCGGCTCGACCCTTGCCGACCTCCAGCAGGGCATCACCGGGGTGCGGGTCATCCAGGCCTTCGCCCGCGAGGAGGTCGAGGTCGGCAACTTCCGTCGTGGCAACCGCACCCTCTACGACGCCCACATGGCCTCGGTGAAGGTGCAGGCCTGGTACCTGCCGGTCATCGAGTTCGCCGGGCTGGGCACCACCGCCGCCGTCGTCCTCGTCGGTGGCTGGTTGGTGTTCAACGACACGGTCACGGTGGGCACCGTCACCTTCTTCGTGCTGGCCCTCACCAATCTCTTCGAGCCGGTCCAGCAGCTCAGTCAGCTCTTCAACGTCCTGCAGTCGGCGGGGGCGGCGCTGGCCAAGCTGTTCGGCCTGCTCGACACCCGCGTCGACGTGCCCGAGCGCCCCGGTGCGGTCGACCTGCCCGACCGGGGCGATCTCGCCGTCGAGGGCGTGAGCTTCGCCTACGGCGAGGACCAGCCCGAGGTGCTGCGGGACGTGACCCTGACCCTGACCGAGGGTGAGCGCCTGGCCCTGGTGGGGCCCACCGGGGCGGGCAAGTCGACGTTGGCCAAGCTGATGACCCGGCTCTACGACCCGACGGCGGGCACCGTGCGCTTCGGCGGGGTGGACCTGCGCGACGCCGCCTCGGCCTCGCTGCGGCGCCGCATCGTGGTCGTGCCCCAGGAGGGGTTCCTGTTCTCGGGAACCATTCGCGACAACGTCCGGGTCGGCCGCCTCGAGGCCACCGACGCCGAGGTCGAGGCGGCCGTGGCCCGCCTGGGGCTCACCGAGCGCTTCGCCGCCTTCCCCGACGGCCTCGACACCGAGGTCCGGGAGCGGGGCTCGCGGCTCTCCGCCGGCGAGAAGCAGCTGGTGTCGCTGGCCCGGGCGGCCCTGGCCGACCCGGCGGTGTTGGTGCTCGACGAGGCCACCTCCAGCCTGGACCCTGGCACCGAGGCCCTGGTCGAGGCCGCGGTGCTGGCCCTGAGCGAGGGGCGGACGGTGGTCTTCATCGCCCACCGCCTGTCGACCGCCGAGCGGGCCGACCGGGTGGCGGTGGTGGCCGACGGCCACCTGGCCGAGCTGGGCCCCCACGACGAGCTGGTGGCCCG
>CAYTJS010000270.1:0-2947 GCA_964438115.1 uncultured Iamiaceae bacterium | reverse complement strand
ACGGTCTCGACGCCCTCGGCCACGGCCTCGATCTCGAGGTTGTGGGCCATGCTCACGATGGCGGCGGCGATGGCGGAGTCCTCGGGGTCGGGGCCCAGGCCGTCGATGAACGAGCGGTCCACCTTGAGCAGGTCGACCGGGAAGGTGCGGAGGTGGGGGAGGGAGGAGACCCCGGTGCCGAAGTCGTCGATGGCCAGGTCCACCCCGACGTCCTTCAGGCGGGTGAGGGCCTCGACGGTGACCTCGGTGGGTCCGTGGAGGGCCGACTCGGCGATCTCGAGGCAGAGGCGGTGGGGGGCCAGGTCGGCCTCGGCCAGGATCGTGCGGAGGACGGCGGGGAACTGGTCGTCCCGGAGCTGGCGGCCCGAGATGTTGACGTGCAGCCGGGGCGCCCGGGTCACCTCGGCGTCCCAGGCCCGGGCGTGGCTGCACGCCAGGCGCAGCAGCGTCGGTCCGAGCTGGTCGATGAGGCCGGTCTGCTCGGCCAGGCCGATGAACTCGTCGGGGGGCATCGGTCCCCGGCGGGGGTTGTCCCAGCGGGCCAGGGCCTCCATCCCCGTGACCTGACCGGTCCGGAGGCTCACGAAGGGCTGGTAGTGCAGGGTGACGTCGTTGCCGGCCATGGCCCGGCTCAGCTCGTCGGCCAGGGCCACCCGTTCCGACGCCTGCCGGCGCAGGTCGTCGTCGTAGAGCTCGAGGCGGGCCCGGCCCAGCTCCTTGGCCTTGTACATGGCGGCGTCGGCCTCCCGCATCAGGCGGGTGGGCGGCGTGCCGGGGTGGGAGAGGGCCACGCCGGCGCTGATGGTGATGCTCAGCTCGCCGGTGGCCAGCTTCATCGGTGTGGCCTCGATCACGTCGTTCACCCGCCGGGCCACGGCCAGGGCGTGGGCGTCGCTCTCCACGCCGTCGAAGAGGACGACGAACTCGTCGCCGCCGAGGCGGGCGACCAGGTCGCTCGGGCGCAGGACCCCCCGGATGCGGTCGGCGATCTGGCACAGGAGGTCGTCGCCGACGTCGTGGCCCCGGGTGTCGTTGACCAGCTTGAACCGGTCGACGTCGAAGAAGAGGAGGGCGACGTGGGTGCCGTCACGGCTGGCCCGGGCCAGGGCCTTCTCCATGTGGTCGAGGAGCAGGGCCCGGTTGGGCAGGCCGGTGAGGGGGTCGTGCAGGGCTCGGTGGGCCCAGGCCGCCTCGCTGCGGCGACGGTCGGTGATGTCGCGGCCCACCGCCTTGAGCTCGGTCAGCTCGCCGGCGGGGTCCCGTTCCCCTCGGAAGGTCACGTCGAGGTAGACGGGGTTGCCGCCCGCGCCCCGGAAGGTCAGCTCACCCGTCCAGCGGTCACTCGACTGCACGGCGGGGATGACCTCGCCCTCGAAGCGGCGCAGGGACTCGGAGGCGAGGAGGGACTCGATGGTGGGCTCGCCGATCTCCGCGTCGCCGAAGAGGTCCTCGGCGGTGCCGTTGAGGAACCACACGCGGCCGTCGTCGGTGACGCTCAGGACGGCGTCGCTGGTGGCGTCGAGCAGGGCGACGGCCCGGTCCTCCGAGCTGGCCGACACGGCGGCGATGTCGTCGACCGAGCCCACCAGGCCCACGGCCCGGCCGTCGGGGGCCACGGCCACGTCGGCCCGCAACTGGACCCGGCGGTGGTCGCCGTCGGGGGTGGCGGCCCGGAACCAGGTCAGGCAGGCCTCCTGGCGGCCCCAGGCGGCCCGCAGGGCCTCGTCCACCCGCTCGGCGTCGGGTCCGGCCACGGCGGCGAGGGGGCGACCGAGGAGACCCTCGACCGGCGTACCGGTCAGCTCGGCCAGGCGGCGGTTGGCCCGAACCACCCGCAGGTCCTCGTCGGTGAGGAAGACGCCGACGGGCAGCTCGTCGAGGAGGGGGTCCCCGGGCGCGGCGGCGACGAGCGGCTCCCTGCGCTCGGCTGCACCCATCACCGGCCTCCCACGGTCGACCCCACTCCGTCGGCAGGTGGGGGAGGGCCTTGAAGCCTCGGGCCGGGGTGCCCCGGGCCGTCGAGGTTGTTACTATCGGCGTAGGAGAAATTCCCGGCTGATCCCCCTCGGAGGGCCTTGCCATGAGTGCCAGCGACGTGACGCTCGACCTCTCCCGCTACAAGCTCGGGTGGAGTGACGAGGAGGACTACGTCTACAAGCCCAAGAAGGGGCTGAACGACGACATCGTCCGGGAGATGTCCGCCATGAAGAAGGAGCCGGAGTGGATGCGGGAGTTCCGCCTCCGCTCCCTGGGCCAGTTCCGCCGCCGCCCGATGCCCAACTGGGGCGGCGACATGACCGGCATCGACTTCGACGACATCTACTACTACATCAAGCCGACCGACTCGCAGGTCGACGCCTGGGACGAACTGCCCGAGTCCGTGAAGACCACGTACGAGAAGCTGGGCATCCCCGAGGCTGAGCGCAAGTACCTGGCTGGGGTCACCGCCCAGTACGAGTCCGAGGTCGTCTACCACCGCAACCGCGAGGACCTCGAGGCCCAGGGCGTCCTGTTCACCGACATGGACACCGCCCTGCGGGAGTACCCCGAGATCGTCCAGGCCTACTTCGGCAAGGTCATCCCGCCCAACGACAACAAGTTCTCGGCCCTCAACTCCGCCGTGTGGTCGGGGGGCTCGTTCATCTACGTGCCGCCGGGCGTCGAGGTCGAGATGCCGCTGCAGGCCTACTTCCGCATCAACGCCGAGAACATGGGCCAGTTCGAGCGGACGCTGATCATCGCCGACGAGGGCAGCCAGGTGCACTACATCGAGGGCTGCTCGGCGCCGGTGTACACCACCGACTCGTTGCACTCGGCGGTGGTCGAGATCGTGGTCAAGCCATCGGCCCGGGTGACCTACACGACCATCCAGAACTGGTCCAACAACGTCTACAACCTGGTCACCAAGCGGGCCCGGGTCGAGGCCGAGGGCCACATGGAGTGGATC
>CAYTJS010000269.1:0-5301 GCA_964438115.1 uncultured Iamiaceae bacterium | reverse complement strand
TACGCACCATCATCACCCACCGCCTCGCCGACCCCGAAGCCATCGCCAACCTCGCAGGCACCCACACCACCACCGAAGACACCATCCAACTCGGAAACGACGGCCCCACCGGGCGAGGATCCCGACGCGCCACCGAGCAATACAAGGTCCACCCCCAACTCATCCGCGAGCTCCGCGTCGGCGAAATCGTCGTCATCGCCGACGGCCACGCCTGCCTCGCCGCCGTACCCCCACCATCGCGTCAAGCCGTGACGCCGGGCCGCCACACAAACGGTGCCGAGACGCCCTCATAGCGGCACCCGCATGTGCGGGCGTTCAATAGCGTCGAGTTCCCTCACGCAGGGTTCGTAGAGCTGCACCAGCTTCACGCCGGTACCACTGCGCGGGTGCTGATCCCATCGGAGGTCGACAGCTCCTATTCGACTCGTCGAATCGAAATCGGCAGGTCGGCCAGGCCGGCGGTCGGAGCATCAGAGATCCACCAAGCCTGACCACGAGAACCGTGAGCGAACCTCACGGCCATTCTCTGGAGACCGACGGCATCTTCTCCGCCATGGCCGTCGAACGTTCGCCCGAGGGCACTGACCCCGGTGCCACTACCCCTGTGAGCCCGGTTGGCCTGCGTGCCGCTGAGAGTCCGCCACGGGAAGTCATCGCCGGGTCGTCGGATGGAGGGGCGCTGGTGGGTGACACGCGCCACGTCGCGCGAACCGTGGCTGAGTCGCGAGCAGCCCAGGGTCTGCCGCCGAAGGTCGCTGACCCCGCGACCCTCACCCGAATCGCCCAGCTTCTCCAGGTCGCCGCCGCGCCCGCCGCCCCACCGCGGGTGCTCCGGCGACCGAGCCCAGACCGTCAACGCCAACGCCACGCTGCGCCGGGAGGCCGAACAGATGACGCTCGTTGAATTCGCCGACCGCCTGCAGGGCGTGAAGTGGCAGCGTGACCGGGAGGGATTTGAAGCGCGGTGTCCCGGTCACGACGACAAGACGCCGAGCCTCTCCGTGAACCTCGGCGACGACGGCAGGCTGCTGGTCCACTGTCATGCCGGATGCGACACGGCCAGCGTCATGGAAAGCGTCGGCTTCACGATGGCGGACCTATTCCCCCAGCAGGGCAGGGGCCGACCCGTTCCGCCTTCGACCCGCAGGGCGGGGAAAGGGGAGGTCGCGACCTACCCCTATCCCGACGAGAACGGCGTTCTCTTGTACGAGGTCGTCCGGTACGAACCCAAGGACTTCCGTCAGCGCCAACCCGACGGCCAGGGCGGCTGGGTCTGGAACCTGAAGGGCGTCCAGCGGGTGCTGTACCGCCTGCCCGAGGTCCTCGAGGCGGCTGCCGCCGGCCAAACGATCTTCGTGGTAGAGGGCGAGAAGGACGCCGACGCCCTCACATCTGCCGGGTACTACGCCACGACCTGCCCAGGGGGCGCCGGCAAGTGGAGACCCGAGTTCACCGAGACGCTGCGGGACGCCAGTGTGATCGTGGTCGCCGACGCCGACGAGCCCGGACGCCGTCACGCCGAGAACGTGCGCCAGGCCCTCGACGGCACCGCCAGAGACGTCGCCGTGGTCGAGCCGGCCGAGGGGTACAAGGACACCGCTGACCACCTCGGCGCCGGCTACGGGGTTGCTGACTTCGTGCCCGTGGAGGCGGCAAGCGCTGTTGACACCGCTGAGGCCAGTAACAACGTCGTTACCGAGGCGCCCGCGCCCGACCTGTTCAAGATCTGGTCGATGCCGGAGCTACTCGCCCAGGACCTCACCTGGGAATGGGTCGTCAAAGGCATGTTGGCGAACCCGACGTTCGGCCAGATCGCCGGCGAACTCAAGACGTTGAAGTCCTACATCCTCATGTTCATCGCCCTGGGGATCGCCTCGGGCCAGCCGATCTTCGACCGGTTCACCGTCGACCGTCCCGGGCCGGTGGTCCTCTACGTGGGCGAAGGCGGGCGCATCCCGTGGACCCGGCGGTTGATCCGCTGCGCCAAGCCAATGGGGATCGACCACCCGGAGGCCCTGCCCATCTTCCCGACGTTCGACGTGGCGCCCGTTGGGTCCCCCGTGTTCGAGGAATCGCTCGCCCGGGACCTCCACCACCACAAGCCCGTCCTGTTCGCCCTGGACCCGTGGTACGCCTATCACGGCCCCGACGTGAAGGCGTCAGACCTCCACCAGGAAGGCGCCCACCTCAACCGGCTGCGCCAGCCCGTGGAGGAAGCCGGGGCGAACATGTTGATCGTCAACCACTTCAACCAGACCGGAACGGGGAACAACCTCAGGAGGATCACCCAGGCCGGGTCCGGCGAGTGGGTGGACTCATGGTTGCTCACCTCGCACCGGGAGAACCCCGACGTCAACGCCGGGAAGTTCCGCCTGCGGCTAGAGGTCGGGTCCCGCCAGTGGGGCGGCGACACCTTGGATCTGGACTTGAACATCGGGTCGTTTGACCACGACGCCGGCGTGCATGACGGCGAGATCACCTGGGGTATCAAGACCGGCACCGCCTCGGCCAGGACCACCGGGGGAGGCCGCGAGCGGGCGAAGTTGGAGATCGAGCGGGTGATCCGTGACCACCCACGCGAGATGACCCGGACGCAGATCCTCGAGAAGATCGGCGGCAACAAGGCCACGGCCCAACACGCATTCGACGAGCTCGCCGAGGCCGGCTCGATCCGGTGCGAGAAGATCGCCGGGCCCGACCGGAACGGCCGGATGATCACCCGTCCGCGGTGGCTCCCGCGGCTGTCGGCCTTGCCTGACGCCGAGGCGGTCGAGTGAACCCGGACCGCCTCGCATGGTCCAGGTTGGTCCGGGTTGGTCCGCGATGCCCGATAACCCTTGTCCTGCAAGGAATCGAACCCGGACCATCAAGTGGTCCCGGTTCACCATCCGGGTCGCCGGGGAAGTTGGGTTGGGTTGGCTCGTCCAACCCAACCCGGACCAACAGACTCCTTAGGGGTGGGTTGGGTTCAGCTCAGTTCAGTTCAACCACCTCGAGAAGGCTCGCTACTCGACCACACCGGCCGGCCATGAATCGATTGCGGGGACCCGGTCCAGGGCACCGGTGCCGCAGCGCTGCGAAGGTCCGCCTCCCTGACCTCGGCGCCGCCACGCGCCAGAACGGCGCGTCTGAGGAAGCCAGTGCGCTCACCCAGGCCCTGTCATGGCTCGCGGCGCGCCGAGCTCGCCGGAATCGACCGACAGACCCGCCGCCTGGCTGTCGTCCACTGCACCTCACGCCTTCCACGCCACCCGGAATCGGTCAGGATCCCACCGCTTAGCCCGGTCGGCTGGCTGCACATCGATCCGCTCAACCAGGCAGGTGACCAGCGCCCGGCGCTGGGAGACGTTGAGGCACTCCCACCTCGAAGCCATGTCGGAATGGCTGCCTGCAAAGGCATCCACGGCAGCGGTGTTCGGCCCACCTGTCAGCCGGGCCCGGTCGCGCTGCAAGCGCGCCTCGATGATGTCCCGCGCCTTCGACCACTCCCGCGTCGTGATCGCCTTCGTCGCCCACGCGGCGGACAACTCCTCGAGCTGCATCTCGTCCTCGGCGACCGACTCCAGCAGTTCGGCACGATCACCATCACCTGTGGCGCGGAGACGGGCGGCAAGATCAGAGTCAGCGAGGGCCTCAAGCAGCATCGCTCGCAAAAGGTCGTCGGTGCGCTGGGCGTTCGTGGCGGTCCCGCCGCAGGTGTCGCCGCCGGGCAGGTTGGGGCAGACGTAGCGGGGCACGCCCGAGCGGGGCCGACCGACCATACGGCCGCCGCAACGACCACACCGGAGGATGCCGGACAGCAGGTAGGTGCGCCCGGTGGCCGGTGAGAACCGCTGACGGTCGGGGTGGGTGAGCAGGGCCCGCAGGCGGTCGGACTGCTCGGGCGTGATGATCGCCTCCCATGCGTCCTCGGCGACAATCTCGCCGACGAGGGGCCGGGTTCCGGTGTCGGCCGAGGCCCGGGGGCGGTGCTCACGGCGACCGGAGATGCGGGCGCTGGCGAGCAGCCGGCGCAGGGTGCGGGGCTGCCAGTGGCGCCCGGTCGGCGTGGTCACGCCCCGCTCGGCCAGGTCTCGGCAGACGCTCGACATGGACTCACCGGCGAGCACCCGTGCCGCCGCCTCCCGGATGATGACGGCCTCGTCCTCCCGGACGGTCACCCGGTCGTCGTCGTATCCGTAGGGTCGGGTCCCGCCGCCGTTGGGCTTGCCGGCCTCGGCGGCCTGGCGACGCTGGCGGGCCTGACGCTCAGCCTTGTGCTCCGACTCCTGACGGGCGGCGGCGCCGAGGATGCGGGCGACCATGCGGCCGGTAGGCGTGGCGAGGTCGACCTCGCCGGTGACGGTCGCGAGTTGCAGACCCCTACGGTCAGCCAGGTCGATGACGTGCTCGAGCTCGACGGGCGACCGGGTGAGCCGGTCGACGTGCCACACGGCGATGGCGTCGACGGCGCCGGCGTCCACGTCGACGAGCAGCCGCTCCCACGCCGGCCGGGGCTTGCCCGAGTACGCGCTGGTGTCGTTGTCCTCGTACACGTCGGCCACGCGCCAGCCCAGTCGGTCGCAGAGGGCTTCGCAGTCCTCACGCTGACGCTGCACGCCCAGTCCGGCACCGCCCCGGTCCTGCGAGATCCTGACGTAGATCGCTGCGGTCCTCATGGGTTACATGATGACACCCCCGTGCCGCCCAGACCGCAGTAGCCGTTGGGCACCTTGTGCAGGTACTGCTGGTGGTAGTCCTCGGCGTAGAAGAAGGGCCCGGCGGGGGCGATCTCGGTGGTGATCGGGCCGTAACCCGCCGCGGTCAGGACGGCCTGGTAACGGTCGCGGGAGGCCTCGGCCACAGCCTGCTGGGCGGCATCCGCGGTGTAGACCGCCGAGCGGTACTGGGTGCCCCGGTCGTTGCCCTGGCGCATGCCCTGGGTCGGGTCGTGGCCCTCCCAGAAGCGCTTCAGCACCTCGTCGAGGGTCACCAGTGCCGGGTCGAACACCACCAGCACCACCTCGGTGTGGCCGGTGAGTCCCGAGCACACCTCCTCGTAGGTGGGGTTCGGCGTGTGGCCGCCGGCGTAGCCGACGGCGGTGGTCAGCACCCCGGGGGTCTGCCAGAAGATGCGCTCGGCCCCCCAGAAGCACCCCATGCCCACCACCAGCTGCTCGCTGCCCTCGGGGAACGGGGGCAGTAGCGACGTGCCGTTGACGGCGTGGGCCGGCGGCGTCCAGAGCGGCTGATCGCGGCCGGGCAGGGCCTCCTCCGCGCTGACGAGCTGGTCCTTGCGGTGTCCGAAGAGCATGCCCGTCC
>CAYTJS010000268.1:2798-5358 GCA_964438115.1 uncultured Iamiaceae bacterium | reverse complement strand
GGCTACGTGGGCTACGAGGAGGGCGGCCAGCTCACCGAGGCCGTGCGCCGCAAGCCGTTCTCGGTCGTGCTCTTCGACGAGATCGAGAAGGCGCACGCCGACGTTTTCAACACGCTGCTGCAGATCCTGGAGGAAGGTCGCCTGACCGACAGCCAGGGCCGCACGGTCGACTTCCGCAACTGCGTGCTGATCATGACGTCGAACCTGGGCACCGCCGACCTGCGCAAGGCCAACGTCGGCTTCGGCAAGGCCGACGCCGCCCTGACCTACGAGAAGATGAAGGAGAAGGCCGAGGAGGCGCTGAAGTCGCACTTCCGGCCCGAGTTCCTGAACCGCATCGACGAGACCATCGTCTTCCACGAGCTCAGCCAGGAGGAGGTGCTCAACATCGTCGACCTGATGATGCGCCGCATCGTCACCCAGCTGCAGGGCCAGGGCCTGGGCATCGAGCTCACCGACGAGGCCAAGGTGCACCTGTCCGACAAGGGCTACGACCCGAGCCTGGGTGCCCGTCCGCTGCGGCGGGCCATCCAGCGCCTGGTCGAGGACCCGCTGTCCGAGAAGCTCCTCTGGAAGGAGTTCCGGGCCGGCCAGATCATCCTCGTCGACGCCCAGCTCGACCCCGAGACGGGCGAGAAGGTCATCGTGTTCGACGCCCGCGAGGGCTTCGAGCCGCCGACCCTCGAGACGGTCGGCGCCAGCGACGAGGACGGCGAGTAACCGTTCACCGGTCCTGGCCCCCGATCCTCCGGTCATGACCGGTCGTTCGGGTGCCAGGTCGAGGGTGGTCGCCCTCGTGTTCGCCGTGGTCGTGCTGGCCACGGGCTGTCGGGTCGACGCCACCACCTCGGTGGTGGTGGCCGACGACGGTTCGGGCACGGTCACCGTCGAGGTGGTGCTCGACGCCGAGGCGGCCGCCCGCATCCCCGACCTGGCCGAGCAGCTCCGGGTCGAGGACCTGGCCGAGACGGGCTGGACCGTCACCGACCCCGAGCCCGCCGAGGGTGGCGGCGTCACGATCACCGCCACCAAGCCCTTCGCCGACCCCGACCAGATGACCGCCGTGCTGGCCGAGGTGGGGGCGCGGCGGGGCCCGGTCACGGCGTCGTCGCTCACCCGCGAGCGGGCCTTCGGCCGGACCACCTACGACTTTGCCGCCACCCTGTCCCTGGCCCAGGGCATCCGGACCTTCTCCGACGGCCCCCTGACCGAGCTGCTCGACGGGTTCCCGGTGGGCCGGGACCTCGATGCCCTCGAGGCCGAGCTGGGGGTCCCGATCGAGGACACCATGGGCTACCGCCTCGAGGTCACCCTCCCCGACGGCGACACCACGGCCACCTCGACCTGGGACCTGGCCATGGGCGACGGCCCGGTCGAGGCCGCGGCCTCGACCGAGGAGGTGAACCGCCTGGCCCTGGGCCTGGCGGCGGCGTCGGTCGCCGCCGTGGTGCTGCTGGTGGTGCTGCTGCTGGTGCGCCTGGTGCGGCGCCGCCGACGTACCGGACCCGGCCGCCGGGTCAGCGGGTGACGGTGGGGACGTCGGTCACGGGCCGGGGCCGTCAGGGGATGGACGTGCGGAACTCGCAACGCTGGGCCCTGTCGGCCCCGCTGCCACCCCGGCACGTGTCCGAACCGTCGCCGCCGTCGAGGGTGTCCCCGCCGGCCCCGCCGTCGAGCAGGTCGCGCCCGGGCCCGCCGGTCAGACGGTCGGCGCCGTCCTCGCCGATGGCCCGGTCGTCACCGCCGCCTCCCCGGAAGCGGTCGCCGCCCGCCCGTCCGCAGAAGCGGTCGTTGCCACCCCGCCCGTCGACCACGTCGCCGGTCGGGCGGCCACGGATCACGTCGGCGCCGTTCGTCGGTCGGCCCCCGTGGTTCAGGTCGACCGTGACGTTGCGACCGTCGCACCGCGGCGGGCGCAGGCAGCCGACGAAGGGCTCGTGGTTGCCGTCCGGGTTGGCACCGGTGAGGTCCTGGGCCGAGTCGAAGGCCACCCGCGTCCCGTCCCGGTTGATGACGGGTGCCTGACTGGCGCCGGAGGAGTCCGTGACCTGCAGGAACGTCCCTGATGGTCGGTCGCGCACGAAGACCTCGTAGCCCCCGTCCGGGTTGCCGCCGGTGACGAGTTCGGCCCGGGACTGGATCGCGATCCGGGTGCCGTCGCTGCTCATCTCCGCCTTGAACGAGTCGGTGGTCGACGACGTCATCTGGGTGGTCGTGCCCGGCCCGGTGCGGTGGAGGAAGACCTCGTAGCTGCCGTCGGCGTTGGCGCCGGTGAGGTCCTGATCGCTGGCGAAGGCGAGGAGCGCCCCGGTGGCGTCGAGGGACGCCGGCTCGACGGAACCACTGGTCGTGTCGGTGACCTGGGTGGTGGTGGCGGTCCCGAGGTCGTGGAGGAAGACCTCGGTGTTGCCGTCGGCGTTGTCGCCGGTCGGGTCCTGGTCGGACAGGAACGTGATCCTGCCGCCGTTGTCGGCCAGCCGGGCGCCGTCGTTGGCCCCGCCGGTGGTGTCGGTGACCTGGGTGGTGGTGGCGGTCCCGAGGTCGTGGAGGAAGACCTCGG
>CAYTJS010000268.1:0-2698 GCA_964438115.1 uncultured Iamiaceae bacterium | reverse complement strand
TGTTGCCGTCGGCGTTGTCGCCGGCGAGGTCCCGGTTGGAGGCGAAGGCGACCCGGGTCCCGGCGGCGTCGAGGTCGGGCTGGTCCCCGCCCAACCCGCCGGTCGTGGTCGTGACCTGGGTCACGGTGTCGGCGAGGACGTCGAGGACGAAGATCTCCTGGTTGGCGTCGGCGTTGGTGCCCACGAGGTCCCGCGTCGAGGCGAAGGCCACACGGCGTCCGTCGGCGGAGAGGTCGACGTCACTGGTGCCCGAGAACCCGGTGGTGTCGGTGAGCTGCTCGACACCGCCGCCGACGAGGTCCACCAGGAAGACCTCGGTGTTGCCGTCGGCGTTGTCCCCGGTCAGGTCGCGGGCGGTCGTGACCGCCAGCCAGTGGCCGTCGCCACTGATCGCCGTCCCGGGCACCCCGGTCCCCGTCGACGACACCGCCTGGTTGATCGTCGTGCACACGGCGGCTCCCGCCGGGGCGGGGGAGAGGACCAGGGCCACCGGCACCAGTGCCGTGACCAGAGCGCTGCGTCCGACTCGTTGCATCGGTCCCTCCTCACCGGGTGCTGCCGATCGAGTCTCGCGCACCGGCTAAGGTGCGCGCCGCAGTGCATCGTCGCTCGTCCGCTCCGGGGGGACCATGACCGATCGTCCGACACGTCGATGGTGGCGTCTGCTCGCCGCCCTGCTCGCCCTCGGCCTCCTGGCCGCCGCCTGTGGGGGGTCCGACGACTCCTCGGGGGGTGGCAGCGGGGGCGGCGGGGGCACCGAGGCCGGCGGCGACCCGGACGAGGGCCTCGAGCCCGTCCGGGGCGGGTCGCTGATCTACGCCCGCGAGGCCGAGACCTCCAGCCCTTGGACGCCGGCCAGAATGCTCTGTGACGTGTCCTGCTTCCAGGCCATCCGCGGCATCTACGACTCGCTCACGATGGTCGGCGAGGACAAGCAGGCCCACCCGTTCCTGCTCGAGTCCTTCGAGCCCAACGCCACCTACGACCAGTGGACGTTCACCGCCCGCGAGGGGATCACCTTCCACGACGGCACGCCCTTCGACGCCGACGCCCTCCTCGACCACTTCGAGCGGATGCGCAACAGCACCTTGGTCGGCAACGCCCTCCAGGCCATCACGAACGTCGAGAAGGTCGACGAGATGTCGGTGCTCATCAGCACCGAGACGCCCTGGGTGAACTTCCCGATCTACTTCGCCGCCCAACCGGGGCTCATCGCCTCCCCGACCTGGCTGGCAGCCGTCGACGCCGGCACCGCCGCGGAGACCGAGCCGGTGGGCACCGGGCCCTTCGTGTTCTCGGAGTACAACCCGGGTGCCAATCTCGTGATGACCCGCAACGAGGACTACTGGCTGGAGGCGCCCGACGGCCAGCCCTACCCGTACCTCGACGAGGTCGAGTTCGTGGTCCAGGAGGAGGACGCCACCCGGGCCCGGGCGCTGCAGTCGGGCGAGATCGACATCACCCACACCGACCGCGGGCCCGACGTCCTGAGCCTCCGCGAGCAGGCCGAGGCCGGAAACGTCCAGCTCTTCGAGATGACCGACCGTCAGAGCGTCACCTTCGCCCTGATGAACGTCGCCTCGGACTCACCGGTGGCCGACCTCGAGGTCCGGCGGGCCATGGCCATGGCCATCGACCAGGAGTTCCGCAACCAGTCCCGGACCGGCGGCGTGTACGAGGTGGCCAACGGTCCCTTCGCCCCCGGCACCGACGGCTACCTCGAGGACAACGGGTTCCCCGCCTACGACCCCGAGGAGGCGGCCCGCATCGTCGAGGAGTACGAGGCCGAGAACGGGCCCATCGAGATCAGCTACCGCACGACCGCCGACCCCGAGAACCTGCTGACGGTGCAGCTCATCGCCCAGAACCTCGAGGACGTGGGCATCGAGGTGTCCATCGACCAGACCGAGCAGGGCGAGTTCATCCAGCAGGCGGTGCTGGGCAACTTCGAGGTGTTCACCTGGCGCAACCACGGCGGTCTCGAGGCCGAGACCGAGCGGGTCTGGTGGCACAGCGAGAACGCCGACCCGATCGGCTCCATCGCCCTGAACTTCGGGCGCTTCCAGGACGACGTCATCGACGAGAACCTGCAGATCCTGCGGGAGAGCGACGACCCGGCCGAGCGCACGGCGGCGACCGAGGCCATCAACCGCCGGTTCGCCGAGCAGGTCTACAACGTGTGGGGCGACTGGGTGTTCTGGGTGATCGCCTACCAGAACGACGTCCACGGCGTGCAGACGCCGATCATCCTCCCCGACGGCACCCCGCAGTACATCCAGGCCGGTGGCGGCCAGGTCCTGCCCACGGGACTCTGGGTCGACCCGTAGGCCGAGCCCCCGTCGGCGTCCCCCCGTCGGGATCGTCGCCCTCGCCCTCGTCCTGGGGGTGACGGGCGTCGTCCCGGCGCTGGCCGCCCCCGACGGACCCCAGCGCTACGTCGACGAGGTCTTCCCGGCCGTCGAGGAGACGGCCGGCATCCCCTACGCCGACGACCTCGACCACCCGGGCGAGGCGCTGGCCCTCGACCTCTTCGTGCCGGCCGGGGACACCGCCACCGACCGCCCGGTGGTGATCTGGGTCCACGGCGGCGGGTTCACCGGCGGGAGCCGCACCGGTCCCCCGATCCGGCGCCTGGCGGAGGCCTTCGCCCGGCGTGGCTTCGTCAGCGCCTCGATCAGCTACCGGCTGTCCGACGCCG
>CAYTJS010000267.1:0-5376 GCA_964438115.1 uncultured Iamiaceae bacterium | reverse complement strand
GGCCAGCCCGGCCTTCGCGGGCGGCGGCGGTGGTGGCGGCGGGCTCTTCGGCGGTGGTGGCGGGCAGGGCTCGGACCAGGGTGATGCCGCCGGTGGCGGTGGTGGATCCAGCTACTCGGTCGACCCCGCTGCCGTGATCGCCCCCACCACGGTGGCCCCCTCGGTGGCGATCAGCTTCACGCTGCCCGCCCCCACGGTGGGGCTCGAGGTCAGGGATGCGGCGACCGACGAACCGTGGTCCAGCCCCGTGATGGCACCGGCGCAGGCCTACGGGTCGGCTTCGCTGGGGGGAATCGTCGCCGCGGTGGCGCCGACGGGGACGGTCACCTACCGCTCCTATGCCAACGCCACGTGCACGGGGCCGGCGGTGACCAGTGAGGTCGTGGCCGTCGGGGCCGGGCCGTCGGTCCCCGACTCCGCATCCGTCGGCCCGCTCGACGCCGGGTCCTACAGCCTGCAGGCCGAGTACTCGGGGGACGCCGGGTATCGGGCGGCGACGAGCCCGTGTCAGGCCTTCGACCGGACGCTGCCCGGCGTGAGCGTCGAGGCCCTCGTCGACGAAGCCGACGGCGCCCCTGGGGCAGCGGCGTCGTGGCGCCGGCGGCCGCCCGGGGCCGGGCGGTGCTGGGTGGCGCCGTCGACGGCACCCCACCGACCGGGACGGTCACCTATCGCTTCTACGCGGGCGAGGACTGCACCTCCCCCGCCCTGCACACCGACACCCAGCCGGTGGGCCCGGCGGGCGCGGTGCCGGCGTCGACGGCCACCTCCGAGCTGGGGGTGGGTCCGTACCGGCTCCAGGCCGGCTACTCCGGCGACCAGAACTACGAGGCCGGGTCCAGCCCGTGTGTCGCGTTCGCGGTGGCGGCGCCGCCCCGACCCGACGCCATGATCCGCCGCGGGCGGCCGGGCCGCCCGGGATCCGGGTTCCGGGGCGACGGCACCGTCAACACGACCGGGGTGGGCCAGACCGTGGCGACGAGCGTACGGCCGCAGGGCACGGCGAGGTTCACGGTACGGATCGAGAACGACGGCGACGTCGCCGCCCCGATGCGCCTGGTCGGCTCACGGTCGAACGCCGCCTATCGGATCACCTACCTCGCCGGCGGCGTCGACATCACCCGCCGGGTCGTCGCCGGTGACTACCGCACGGCGACCCTCGCCCCGTCCGGGGCCTCGAGCGCCGTGGTGGAGGTGGTGGTCGCGGCCCGGGCGACGGCACCCAGGGGCGCGCGCGTGGTCGCCGCACTGCGGGCGTCCTCCCCGACGGACCCGCCGGTCGGCGACGTCGTGAAGGCCCGCGTCACCCGGACCTGATCGACGGCGCTCAGCCCCGGAACACGGTGGGCAGGGGCACGGCCAGGGCGTCGCCCAGGCGGGCCAGGTACTCGGCGCGGGGCAGGTCCACGGCCCCCAGCGACCGCAGGTGCGGCGTCGTCCACTGCACGTCGAGGAGGCGGGCCCCGCCGTCGCGCAGCAACCCCACCAGGTGTACGAGCGCCACCTTGGAGGCGTCGGTGGCCCGGTGGAACATCGACTCGCCGGCGAAGAAGCCCCCGACGGCCACGCCGTAGAGGCCGCCGACCAGCTCGTCGTCGGCCCACACCTCGACGCTGTGGGCCCAGCCCAGCTCGTGCAGGCGCCCGTAGGCGTCGATGATCCGGTCGTCGATCCAGCCGTGGGGTCGACGGGGGTCGGCGCAGGCGGTGATCACCGCGCCGAAGTCGGCGTCGAGGGTCACCTCGTAGCGGTGTCGGGAGCGTCGCAGCGAGCGCGAGACGACGAGGCCGTCGAGGGGCAGGATCCCCCGGGGGTCGGGTGACCACCAGGCCAGGGCCCCGCCGTCGACGGGCATGGGGAACAGGCCGCTGCGGTAGGCGGCGAGCAGGGTCCCCGGCTCGAGGTCGGCTCCGACCCCGACGACCCCATGGTCGTCGGCGCTGTCGGCTGCCGGCAGCCGCCACACGCAGGGCGGCGGCTCGACCGGCATGCGGGGCCGCTACCGGCTGTAGTCGTAGAAGCCCTGGCCGGTCTTGCGGCCGAGGCGGTCGGCGGCGACCATCCGCCGCAGCAGGGGCACGGCGGCGTAGTTGGGGTCGCGGAACTCCTCGTAGAGGGCGTCGAGGATCGAGAGCGAGGTGTCGAGGCCGACCAGGTCGAGCAGCTCCAGCGGCCCCATCGGGAAGTTGCAGCCGCCCTTCATGGCGGTGTCGATGTCGTCACGGGTGGCCGTGCCGTTCTCGAGCAGGCGCACGGCGTTGTTGAGGTACGGGAACAGCAGGGCGTTCACGATGAAGCCGGCCTGGTCCTTCACCTCGACCGGCGACTTGCCGCAGCTCTCGGCGAAGGCCTTGGCCGCCTCGATGGTGGCGTCGGCGGCGGTGAGGGGCCGCACGATCTCGACCAGGGCCATGGCCGGGGCGGGGTTGAAGAAGTGGATGCCGCAGACCTGCTCGGGGCGGTGGGTCTCGACCGCCATCTCGATCACCGGCAGCGTCGAGGTGTTGGTGGCGAGGATGGCGTCGTCCCGGCAGATGTGGTTGAGCTCGACGAAGAGCTCCTTCTTGGTGGCCAGGTCCTCGACCACCGACTCGACCACCAGGTCGCAGTCGGCCAGGTCGCGCAGCACCGAGGTGGCGGTGATCCGCCCCAGGGTGGCGTCCCGGTCGGCCTCTTCGAGGCGGCCCTTCTCGACCAGGCGGTTGAGGCCCTTCTCCAGCGAGGCGAGGGTGGCCTCGGCGGTGGCCTGCTGGCGCGAGCGCAGCACGACCTCGTAGCCCGCCTGGGCGGCGACCTGGGCGATGCCCGCCCCCATGATCCCCGACCCGATGACCCCGACCTTCTTGATCTCCATGGCCGCGGAGGTTACCGGTGGGTAGCTTTCCGGGCGAAGCCGGTGGGGCGCCCCGGTAGCGTCCCCGGCGATGGCCCTGCTCCTGACCCCCCGGGCCCGCACCGTCGTGGGCGAGCACCGCCGCCGCCTGCTGCGTGGGTGCACCGGCCGGGTCCTCGACCTGAGCGGTGATCCCGACCACCGCGCCCTCTACCCCGACGGGGCCGAGGTGGTGACCCGGGCCCCGGCCGACGGGTCCGGCTCCTTCGACCACGTCGTGTCGGTGTTCCACCTGTGTTCGGTGGACGACCTCGACGCCGAGATCGCCCGGGTCCTCGACCTGCTGGGCCCCGACGGCGCCCTGGTCTTCCTCGAGCCGGTGGTGGACCCCGGCTGGGTCGGCCGGGGCCAGCGCCTGGTCGCCCCGCTGGTCGGCCGGATGGCGGGTTGGCGTCCCGATCGTGACGTGGTGGCCGCCATGCGCGACGCTCGTCTGGTGATGACGACCCTCACCCGCACCGCGCTGCCCCGTCACCTGTGGCCCCTCACCGACCTGGTCGAGGGTCGGGCCCAGCGCCGCCGGGCGGACCGGCCGTGAGCGGCACCCTCGCCCTCGTCGGCGGCCTGCCCTTCACGGCGGGCTGCTCGTTCGACGCCGACCTGCTCGCTGCGGCCGGCACCGACGAGGTGGTGGTGGTGCCCACCGCCGCCGCCTACGAGCACCCCGACCGCGAGGTCGAGGCGGCCCGGGCCCACTTCGAGGCCCTCGGCGCCCGGGTGGTCGGACTCGACGTGCTGGCCCGTCCCGACGCCCTGGTGCCCGAGGCGGCCGACACGGTGCGCAACGCCCGCTTCCTCTACCTGACCGGCGGCTCGCCCATGCACCTGCGGTCGGTGGTGAAGGACACGCCGGTCTGGGACGCCCTGGTGTCGGCCTGGGACGACGGGGCGGTCATCGCCGCCGCCAGCGGCGCCGCCCGGGTGCTGTGCGACCCGATGGTCGATCCCCGGGGCGGGGCCTTCACCGTGGGCCTCGGGCTGCTCGACAACCTGGCGGTGATCCCGCACCACAACCACTGGTCCGAGGACAAGGCCCACCGGACGCTGCTGCTGGCCCCGCCCGACCTGCTGGTCGTGGGCATCGACGATGCCACCGCCCTGATCCGGACCGCCGACGGCTCGTGGCGCACCGAGGGCGTGGGCTCGGTGGCGGTGTTCCGGGCCCGCGCGGACGTCGGTCTCGCCGCCCTCCCCTGAGGGCGGCGAGAGGCGTCAGCCGGCGGGGGTCTCCTCGATGGTGACCGAGTTGATGGTCACGGCGCGGGAGGGGGCGCCGCCCAGGCCGCTGGTCGGATCGGCCTCGTGGAGGCCGAGGATCGACTGCACGACCTCGAGGCCGGCGGCGTCGGTCTCGCCGAAGACGACGTAGGTGCCCTGGGCGTCGAGGGCCGAGGCCGAGTCGTTCGCCACGAAGAAGAACTGGGCGCCGGCGCTGTCGGCCTCACCGGTGCGGGCCATGACGATCTGGCCCGGCTCGTAGGTGTAGCCGCTGCCCTCGTCGGGGATCGTGTAGCCGGGGCTGGAGGTGGCGTTCTCGCCGCCGGCCTGGATGATGCCGATCGAGGGGTCGGTGCGGAACACCGGCGTGTCGTCGTAGTACCCGTACCGGGACAGCACGACGAAGTTGTTGACCGTGTCGGGGGTGGCCGCGGTGTCGAGGGCCACCCGGATCTCGCCCTCGGAGGTGTCGAACACGGCGGTGTAGGCCGTGTCGGGGTCGAGGCAATCCGGCGGCGCCTCGCTGAAGGCCCGCACCGGCTCGTCGACCCCGTCGGCGGGCGGGCACGGGGTGGGTGCCGCCAGCGCGGTGGTGGACGACGCCGCCGTCGTGGTGGTGGCTCCGGCCGCCGCCGTGGTGGCCGTCGGCGGGTCGTCATCGCCGCCGCTGAGCGTGGACCACAGCCAGAGCACACCGAAGAAGGTGACGATCAGGCCGCCCCACAGCAGGAGCCGCCGGCGACTCCGCCGCCGGCGCTCCTCCCGCTCCTGGGCCTCCCGCGACAGGCGGTGCCCTTCCTTCTGACGCTGGCGCTTCTCGGTACCCATCTGGGCGGTGAACTTACGCGCTCCGCCGTGCCCGCGGGAAGCGGCGGCGGGGAACGGCCATCCACGGCCCGGCCCCGAGCGCCCGGTGCGGCCGGGCGGGGCCCGACGTCGGTAGCGTGACCCCGATGGGCCTCGTCGTGCAGAAGTTCGGGGGCACGTCGGTGGCCGACGCCGAGCGCATGCGGGCCGTGGCCGACCACGTCGCCCGCACCCGACGCCGGGGCGACCGGGTCGTCCTGGTCGTCAGCGCCATGGGCAAGGAGACCGACGACCTGCTGCGCCTGGCCGCCGAGGTCACGAGCAGCCGGGCCGGGCGCGAGATGGACATGCTCATCACCGCCGGCGAGCGCAAGGCCACCGCCCTCATGTGCATGGCCCTGCACGACCGGGGCGTGCCCGCCGAGTCCTACACCGGCAGCCAGGCCGGCTTCATCACC
>CAYTJS010000266.1:0-5387 GCA_964438115.1 uncultured Iamiaceae bacterium | reverse complement strand
GGCCGATTCGAGGCCCCCGGGGTGCACGGCGGCCGCTACCGCTTCCGGGCCTGGCGAGCCCCCGACCTGGCCATGACCGCATCCGAGCTCCGCTTCGTCGCCGCCGACGGTGAGGTCGACCTGAGCCTCACGGTCGACCGCTACGACGGCGCCGACCTGACCGGCGACCTCGACACGACCAGCCCGGAGATCGGCGCCTCGGCCACTGTCACCGTGCTGGCCACCCGCCGGCAGGTCGACGGCGCCGGGATCATCACCACCGCCCCCGCCTCGGGCCGGGACGCCACGGTCGAGGCCGTGGGCCCGTGGCGGCTCGACGGCCCGGCCACCGCCGTCGTCGACGACGACGGCCGCATCGCCTGGACGTTCACCTGCACCGACACGGGGTCGGTCTCGGCGGTGGTCTCGGCCCTCGAGCAGGAGCTGACCCTGTCGGCCACCTGCGTCGAGGCCGTCGAGGAGCCGCCCCCGGCCGAGGAGCCGGTGCCCGACCTCGACATCGGCGAGTCGTTCACGCCGCCGGCGGCGGGCCCGGTCCCCGCCGGCGACTACCTGGTCGTCGACGACCCCGGCACCTGCTCGCTCACCTACGAGGCCTGGACGGGCACCCGCTGGGCCCCGGTGCGGCGCACCCTCACCGGGACCGGCACCGTCACCCTCCCCCGGATCGCCCGGAACCTACGGGCCCTCGGTGACTCGCCCCCCTGCACCTACGAGCGCATCTCATGAAGCCGGCCAAGCGTCGTCGGGTCTGGTGGGCCGTCCCCCGCATGACCGTGAAGGTCCTGGTCCTGAGCGCCTTCTTCGTCGCCGTGGCCGTCCCCGCCGGGGCCGCCGCCGGCTTCTGGACCCTGCTCAATTGGGATCTGCCCGGCAACCTGCCCGAGGACACGAACCCCCGCATCCGCTCCTACCCGAGCGTGGTCGTCGACGCCGACGGCAACGAGATCGCCGAGTTCCGGGCCTTCGAGCTGACCGTGCCCATCCGCTACCGGGACATCCCCCAGGTGGTGAAGGACGCCGTGGTGGCCATCGAGGACCGGCGCTTCTGGGAGCACCGGGGCGTCGACCCCGAGGGCATCGTGCGGGCGGCGCTGGAGAACTGGGAGGAGGGCGAGGTCGTCCAGGGCGGCTCGACCATCACCCAGCAGTACGTGAAGAACACCTACACGACCGGCGAGCGCGACATCTCCCGCAAGCTGCGGGAGGCCCTCATCGCCACCCGCCTGGAGCGGCACCTGAGCAAGGACCAGATCCTGTTCCGGTACCTCAACACGACCTACTTCGGTGACGGGGCCTACGGCATCGGCGCCGCCGCCGAGTCGTACTTCGGCAAGCCGGTCAGCGAGCTGACCCTCTCGGAGGCCGCCCTGCTCGCCGGGGCCATCGCCTCGCCGGGCCGGTACGGCCCCCGGGTCAACGCCGAGGTGGCCGAGTCCCGTCGGATCACGGTGCTGCGGGCCATGCGGGACCAGGACCTCATCACCCGGGGCCAGTTCCGCCACGCCCGCCGCCACCACCTCTGGTACGCCCCGCTCGGCCCCGCCCCGGGGCCGGCCACGGTGGTGCAGGCCCCGCCCGAGGGCGGCGCCCGGGCGTACCCCTACTTCGTGGACTACGTCCGCCGGGTGCTCGAGGAGCGGTACGGCCACCGCCAGCTCTACCGCGGCGGCCTGCGCATCGAGACCACCCTCGACCCCCGGCTGCAGGCCATGGCCGAGGCATCGGTGGACGAGACCCTGTCGGGCACCGAGGCCCCCCTCGAGATGTCGCTGGTGTCGGTCGACCCCGCCACCGGCCACGTGCGGGCCTTCGTCGGCGGTCGGGACTTCGCCGAGAGCCAGGTGAACCTGGGCCTCGGCGGTTCGGCCGGCATGCAGCCGGGCTCGTCGTTCAAGACCTTCGTGCTGGCCGCCGCCCTGGAGCAGGGCATCGACCCCGAGACGACCTTCGACGCCCCCGCCTCGATGGAGTTCCCCGGTTGTGACCCCACGTGCACGGTCAACAACTACGACTTCGACGACCACGGCACCGAGACCCTGCGCACCGCGACCCACCAGTCGACCAACACCGTCTACGCCCAGCTCATCGAGCAGCTGGGGCCCCAGACGGTCGCCGAGATGGCCCATCGCCTCGGCGTGTCGGCCATCGACCCCGCCCGGCCCTACGGGATCTCCCTCGCCCTCGGCGCCTACGAGGTCTCCCCGCTCGACATGGCCGCCGGCTACGCCACGCTCGCCAACCGCGGCGTGCGCCAGGACGTGACGCCGATCCGCCGCGTGCTCGACCACGAGGGCAACGTCCTCGAGGACAACACGGCCCCGCAGGGCACCCCGGTACTCGACCCGGCCGTGGCCGACACCGTCACCGACGTCCTCGGCGGCGTCATCACCGAGGGCACCGGCGAGGCGGCCGACATCGGCCGACCGGCCGCGGGCAAGACCGGCACCACCCAGGAGTACCGGGCCGCCTGGTTCGCCGGGTACACCCCACAGCTCTCGACGGCCGTCTGGATGGGCTACCGCGACATCCCCGAGCCCCTGGTGGGCATCAAGGGCGTGGCCTCGGTCAGCGGCGGCACCTTCCCCGCCGAGACCTGGGGTCGCTACATGGCCGCCGCCCACGACGGCTGGCCCGTCGTCCCCTTCGTCGAGCCCGGGCCGCTCCCCGTGCTCGTCCCCGAGGGCACCACCGCCGTGGTCCCCTCGACCACCGTCCCCCCGCCTGCCCCCGAGCCCTTCGGGACCATGGCGGGCGACCCCGGCACGGTCGTCGTCATCCCCGACGACTGTGGCGGCCCCTGCACGAGGGATCTCGTCCCATGACCGACGGGAGGCATGTGATGCGCCGAGACGACCTGGCCCCACCGGAGGCCCCGAGCACCCTCGAGGAGGCCCTCACGGTGCCCGACCTCGAGGACCGCGACCTGGTGCGGTCCCTGTGGGACGACCTGGCCACCCCGGCCCGGGTGGTGGAGCCACCGGTGCCGAGCCCGGCACCGCCGGCACCGCCAGCGGGACCGGCGGTCCCGTCGACCTTCGGTCTGTCGTCGCCGCCGGCCGTCGACGAGCCCATCGTGATGCCCGACGGCCCCGTCGTGGGCCGCATCGCCGACCCGTGGTACCCCGCCCCGATCCGACCCGAGCCCGCCCCGGAGGCCCCGCCGGTCGTCCTGCCCCCGGCCGAGGAGCCGGTGGCCCCCGTCGTTGCCCCGGCCGAGCCGGCGACCGAGCCCCGGTCCCGCCGCGACCGGCGCCGGGAGCAGCGGGAGGCCAAGGACGCCGCCCGGCGGCTGAAGCTGGAGAAGCGCCGGCACCGGATCCTGCCCCGCACGGTCCTGGGGATCGCGTCGATGCTCCTGTTCTTCGGGCTCGGGGTCGGCATCGCCGGCGCCGCCCTCTACGCCTACTACGACTGGCGCCTGCAGGAGAACGAGGAGCGGGTGGGCGAGCTCTCGGCCAGCCTCGAACAGCGCCTGAGCGAGGCCAACGAGGAGCTGGCCACGTCCAGCGAGACCGCCATCGACAACATCCGGGCCGAGGCCGCCCCCCTCCGGGCCCTCATCGAGGAGCAGCAGGTGGCCGCCGACCTGACCGGGCGCCTCGACGGCTCCGTGTGGTTCGTCGAGACCCTCGACGAGAACGGCGCCGCCAGCGTCGGCTCGGCCTTCGTGGTCGCGTCCGACGACTCCCAGTCCCTCCTGCTGACCTCCTACAGCGCCGTGGCCGCCGGCACGACCGAGCCCGCACCGGCGATCAACGTGCGCTCCGGTGAGGATCGGGTCGAGGCCGACCTGTTCAACTGGGACCCCGAACGGGACCTGGCTCTGCTCGTCGTCCCCCGCGGCGGCCTGCGGGTCCTGCCCTGGGCCGGTGACCGGGTCCTGTCCCGGCTGGTCGGCCAGCGGGTGTGGGCCGTGCAGGGCATCGGGGGCAACGGCGTGAGCCTGAGCGGTGGATCGGTCATCGACCAGACCGAGGGGAGCATCCAGCACTCGGCCGCCCTCAACAGCGCCTTCCGGGGCGGCCCGCTGGTCACCGGCGAGGGCCGGGTCGTGGGCATCGCCTCGACCGCCTACAGCCCGCTCGGCTATCCCGGCGGCGACGTCAGCTTCGGCGTGCCCGTCCAGGACGCCTGCGAGCGGGTCCTCACCTGCACCGGCGAGGTCCCCGGGCGCGGCAACGAGGGGTAGTCAGCTCTTCTTGAGGAGGGAGAACACGCCGCGGGCGATGGTGTTGAGCATCGTGCGACCCTCCCGGCTCTTCAGGTAGTCGGTCACCGCGCTGGTGTCGGGACCCCCGCCACCGGTGGTGGTCTTCTTCACGGCCTTGCTCTTCCGCTTGGCCGTGGGGGCCGTCGCGGCGCCGGACCGGGTGCCGCCCGCGGTGGGGGCCTCGACGCCCATCCTGGCGGCGAGCAGCTCGGTGGCCGACTCGCGGTCCAGCTCCTGGCCGTAGGTGGCCCACAGCGGGGAGGCCTGGGCGGCGGTGGTCACCTGGGCCGGGTCGATGGCGCCCAGGTGGCTCGACGGCGGCAGCAGCTTGGTCCACACCACCGGGGTGGGGGCACCCTTCTCGGAGAGGATGGTGACCACGGCCTCACCCGTGCCCAGCTGGGTGAGGGCCTCCTCGAGGTCGTAGTCCTCGGTGGTCGGGTAGGTCGACACCGCCGCCTTCAGGGCCTTGGCGTCGCGGGGCGTGTGGGCCCGCAGGGCGTGCTGGATGCGGTTGCCGAGCTGGGCCAGCACGACGTCGGGCACATCGTCGGGGAGCTGGGTGACGAAGAAGACCCCCACCCCCTTGGACCGGATCAGCCGCACGGTCTGGGCGACCTGCTCGACGAAGGCGTCGCTGGCGTCCTGGAAGAGGAGGTGGGCCTCGTCGAAGAAGAACACCAGCTTGGGCTGGTCGAGGTCGCCGGCCTCGGGCAGGGTCTCGAACAGCTCGGCCAGGAGCCACATGAGGAAGGTCGAGAAGAGCCGGGGCCGCTCCTGCACCGCCGGCAGCTCGAGGCAGGAGATCACCCCCTGGTCGCCCTCGGTGCGCATCAGGTCGGCGACCGCGAACTCCGGCTCGCCGAAGAAGGCGTCGCCGCCCTGACCCTCCAGCTCGCTGATCGAGCGCAGCAGCACCCCGGCGGTGGCCGAGGACACGCCGCCGATCGCCTTGAGGTCGGCCTTCCCCTCGTCGCCGGTGAGGAAGTGGAGCACGGCCCGCAGGTCGGCCAGGTCGAGCAGCGGCAGGCCGTGCTCGTCGGCGTAGCGGAAGACCAGGGCCAACGACGAGCGCTGGGTCTCGTTGGACCCCAGGACCTTGGCCAGCAGCTCGGGGCCGAAGGACGACACGGGCGCCCGCACCGGGACGCCGGGGCCGACCCCGCCGAGGCTC
>CAYTJS010000265.1:0-5475 GCA_964438115.1 uncultured Iamiaceae bacterium | reverse complement strand
CCAGATCCCGGCAGCGTCCGGCGAACTCCCCGCCCTCCACCGTGGCCGCCTCAGTCGATGGCCGGGCGCTCGTCGGCCATCTCGCGCAGGCGGTTCTTCAGGATCTTGTCGAGGGTCCCGGTCGGGAACTCGTCGACCACGTAGACGGCCCGGGGCACCTTGAAGCTGGCCAGCTGGCCCTGGCAGGCCTCGATGACGGCGGCCTCGAGGGTCGCCTCGTCGGGGGCGTCGGGGGTGGTGATGACGAAGGCCACGACCACCTGGTCGAGGAACTCGTGGGTCTTGCCCACCACCTGCACCTGGGCGACCCCGGGGACGGTGCCGACGACCTCCTCGACCTCGCGGGCCGAGACGTTCTCGCCGCCGACCTTGAGCAGGTCCTTGTCGCGCTCGCGGTAGAAGACGTTGCCCCCGGCGCCCAGCTGGACCATGTCGCCGGTCTTGAACCAGCCGTCCTGGAACGACGACTCGTTGGCCTCGGGGTTGTCGAAGTACTCGAGGAAGAGCTGGATGCCCCGGGTGCCCCGCAGCCACAGCTCGCCGGTCTCGCCCACGGCCACGGGCTCGCCGGTGTCCTTGTCGACGACGAGCATCTCGTACCCGGGGCTGATGCGCCCCATGGACCGGGTCGGGAGGTGCTCGCGGGGCTTGCCGGCGATGGCGTGGGTGACGGTCTCGGTCATGCCGTAGGCGGCGTAGACCTCGATCCCGAACATGGCGTCGAGGTCGGGCATGATCAGCCCGAACACCCCGACCCGCAGGTCGGTCTCGGGCTTGTCGGGCGCCATGAGCGTGCCCATGACGAACGGCATCAGCGAGATGTGGGTGATGCCCTGCCGGGCCACGACGTCCCAGAACCGGCTGGTCGACCACTTGGGCATCAGCACCGCGGTGGCCCCGACGCCCAGCACGGAGAAGAACGACCAGCTCTGGGCGTTCACGTGGAAGAACGGGAGGTAGATGAGGTAGCGGTCGTCGGGGCCGAGGTCGATGGTGCGGGGACCGGTGCGGCTGGCCCAGATGGCGTTGGCGTGGGTGTGGACCACCGCCTTGGGCTTGTTGGTGGTGCCCGAGGTGAACATGATCCCGAAGGGCCGCAGGGGCTCGATCTCGCGGCCGCCCCACGCGTCGGCGTCGGCGGCGAAGAGGTCGGCGAAGGGCACCAGGTCGGCGTCGACCGCCGGGGCGTCCTCGTCGCCCTCACCGGGCTCGGTGACGGCGATCCAGCGCAGGCCGGCCCCGGCCTCGACCACCAGGGCGGCGAAGCGGGGCTGGGTGATGGCGGCCACGCACTGGGCCTTCTCCACGAAGTAGGCCACCTCGGCGGCCACCGACTTCGTGTTGGTGGTCACGCCGACAGCGCCGACGGTGGCGCAGGCCAGCCAGGCCACGACCATCTCGGGGCAGTTGTCGGCGTGGACCAGGACCTTGTCGTCGAGGCCGATCCCCCGCTCGGCCAGGCCGGCGGCCAGCCGCCGCACGTCGGCCCACAGCTCGGCGTAGGTCCAGGTCCGGCCCTCGCCCTCCGCCGGCTCCCAGACCAGCACGGGGTGGTCGGGGCGGTGCTCGGCCCAGTGGGCGAGCAGGGTGGGGAGGTCCTGGCCACTGGCCTGGACGGATTCGATGAGCGCCTCGTCGATCACGGCCCTGAGCCTGCCACGCGATAGAAGGGAGCCATGGTGTCCGAGACGTTCGACCCCGCCGCCTGGCGCGAGGTGGAGGGCTTCGCCTTCACCGACATCACCTACCACCGGGCGGTCGACCAGGGCACGGTGCGCATCGCCTTCGACCGGCCCGAGGTGCGCAACGCCTTCCGACCCCACACCGTCGACGAGCTCTACCGGGCCCTCGACCACGCCCGCCAGAGCGCGGACGTGGGCTGCGTACTGCTGACCGGCAACGGGCCCTCGCCCCGGGACGGTGGCTGGGCGTTCTGCTCGGGCGGCGACCAGCGCATCCGGGGCCGCGACGGCTACCGCTACGCCGAGGGCGAGACGGCCGAATCCATCGACCCGGCCCGCTCGGGCCGGCTCCACATCCTCGAGGTCCAGCGCCTCATCCGGTTCATGCCCAAGGTGGTGATCTGCGTGGTGCCGGGGTGGGCCGCCGGCGGGGGCCACAGCCTCCACGTGGTGTGCGACCTGACCCTGGCCAGCCGCCAGCACGCCCGCTTCAAGCAGACCGATGCCGACGTGGCCAGCTTCGACGGCGGCTTCGGCTCGGCCTACCTGGCCCGCCAGGTCGGCCAGAAGTTCGCCCGCGAGATCTTCTTCCTGGGCCGCGAGTACTCCGCCGAGGAGGCCCATCACATGGGCATGGTCAACGCCGTGGTCGACCACGACCAGTTGGAGGCCGAGGCCCTGGAATGGGCGGCGGCGGTCAACGCCAAGAGCCCCACCGCCCAGCGCATGCTGAAGTTCGCCTTCAACCTGATCGACGACGGCCTCGTGGGCCAGCAGGTCTTCGCCGGCGAGGCCACCCGCCTGGCCTACGGCACCGACGAGGCGGCCGAGGGCCGTGACGCCTTCCTCGAACGCCGGGACCCCGACTGGTCGCCCTACCCGTACCACTACTGATGGACTTCGACCTCGGGCCCGAGCTGGCCGCCCTGCGGGAGCGGGCCCGGAGCGTGGCCGCCGACGGGGTCGCCCGCTTCGGCCGTCACCGCGACTCGTGGATCAACGGGTTCTCGAAGGAGTTCTCGACCGTGCTGGCCGCCGAGGGCTTCATCGGGATGACCTGGCCCGAGGCCTTCGGGGGCGGCGGACGCCCCGCCATCGAGCGGGTGGTCATGTCCGAGGAGCTCATCGCCGCCGGCGCTCCCATCGCCGCCTCGTGGTTCGCCGACCGCCAGATGGGGCCCACGCTCATCGCCTTCGGGACCACGGCCCAGCAGGAGCGGTTCCTGCCCGGGATCCTCGCCGGCGAGACGACCTGGTGCATCGGCATGAGCGAGCCCGATGCCGGCTCCGACCTGGCCTCGCTGCGCACCGCCGCCCGACGGGAGGGCGACGAGTGGGTGATCAACGGCCAGAAGGTGTGGACGAGCTTCGCCGCCGTGGCCGACCACTGCTACCTGATCTGCCGCACGTCGAGCGACGGCCCGCCCCACCAGGGCATCAGCGAGATCATCGTCCCGATGACCACGCCGGGCATCGAGGTCCGCCCGATCACCGACCTCACCGGCCACCGCCACTTCTGCGAGGTGCTCTTCACCGACGTCCGGGTCCCCCTCGAGAACCTGGTCGGCACCGAGGGCGACGCCTTCCGCCAGACCATGCGCCAGCTCGAGCACGAGCGGGGCGGCATCGACCGGCTGGTCTCCAACCGGTGGCTGTACGACGAGGCGTTGGCGGTGGCCGGCCTCGGCGACCCCCTGGTGCGCCAGGAGGTGGCCGCCCTCGAGACCGGCTACCGCCTCGGCCGCCTGCTCGTGTACCGGGAGGCACTGGGCCAGGCCCCGGCCGGCTTCAGCGCCGCCACCAAGTGCTTCTGCACCGAGCACGAGCAGCGGGTGGCCGACTTCGCCGCCCGGGCGCTCGGCCCCCGGGCCGCCGCCGACGACGACCTCGCCCGGGCCCTGGGCTACGCCCCCGCCTACACGATCATGGGCGGGACCTCGCTCATCCTGCGCACCCTCCTCGGCGCGCGGGTGCCCGGCCGCCCCCGCGAGCCCCGCCCGGCGTGAGCCGGCGCCGGGCTGCCCACGTCGCCCTGACCGCACTGGCCGCGCTGCTGCTGGCCGCGTCGTGCGGGGGCGGGACGACCACCCACACGCCCGAGCCGGACCCGGCCGCCGACGGGGACGGCCTGACCCCGCGCCAGGAGGCCCGGGCCCGCCGCCTGCTCGCCCCCGTCCGGCCCGGGGACCCCGGGTGTGCGGTGGCCGTGCGCCGAGGCGACGACCTGGTCTGGGCCGACGCCGCCGGGCAGGCCGACCTCGACTCCGGCGAGCCGATCACCGCCGACACCCTCTTCGACATCGGGTCGACCTCGAAGCTGTTCACCGCCACGCTGATCCTCGACCTGGTCGCCACGGGTGACCTGGCCCTCGACGACACCGTGGCCGACCACCTCGACGGTCTCCCGCCGTGGGCCTCCGTGGTCACCGTCGACCAACTCCTCCACCACACCGCGGCCATCCCCGACTACATCGACCTCCTCTACGACCAGGGCTACGTCGACGCCGACCGCACCACCGTCGAGGACGCCTTCGACGCCCTACGCGGCGTCGACCTGGAGGGCCAACGAGGCGGGCGGTTCGCCTACTCCAACTCCGGCTACTTCCTGCTCGCCGAGATCGCCGCCGCGGTCACCGGCCAGGACCCGGCCGAGGCCATGGCCGAACGGGTCTTCGCCCGCCATGACCTCGACGCCGTCCTCGACCCCGTGCCCGACGACCCCCGCCGGGCCCACTCCTATTTGCTCGAGGCGGGGTTCTGGGAGGACGCCGACTCGGCCTGGGAGCAGGTCGGCGACGGCGCGGTGCAGACCACGCCGGTGGAGCTGGTGCGGTGGGCGTCGGAGCTGTGGGACCCCCGCCACCCGCCGTCGGTGACCCGGGACCGCCTCGACGACGCCGTGGACGACGACGAGGGCACCCGGTACGGCGCCGGCGTGATCATCGACCCCTTCGGCCCGCTGGGGACGACGCTGGGCCACGACGGCGCCTGGGCCGGCTTCGTGGCCGACCTGCTCGTCGTCCCCGAACGGGAACTGGCCGCCGCCGTCACGTGCAACACCCCCGACCTTGTCGATCCGACGACCGTGGCCGAGCGGTTGCTGGACCTCGCCGCCCGCTGACGGCGATCGGTCAGCCCAGGCCGAGGTGGTCGGGGCGGCGGGCCAGGTCCCGGAACGGGGCGGGGCAGGCGGCGTCGATGGCGGCGGACCACTGCGCCCGCAGGTCATCGATCAGCGGGGCGCGGTCGGGGGCCACGGCCACGAGGTCGTCGTACACGGCCGCCAGCGCCCGGGTCACCTGCGGGTCGTCGGCGCCGTAGCGGAGGATCTCGGTCAGCCCCAGCCGGACGAGCCGCTCGATGTCGTCGACCGGGACCCGGAGACGGACCGTCCCGGTGTCGTCGGTGTACCAGCCCGTCGGCTCGGGTCGGTCGATCACCCGCAGGAGGAGGTCGGCGACGCGGTGGAGGGCCTGCACGGCCGTCGTCGGGTCGTTGACGGCGGGCGACAGGGCCCGGCTGGCGGTGTCGACCAGGACCCGGATGCCGAAGGCGGGGTCCTGCAGGAGGGTCCGCTCCCCGCCGACCAGGAGGTGACGGACGATGTCGGCCGACGCGAGCGAGCCGTCGCCGCCGTGCACGACGGCGAGCGGGCTGTGACGGCCGACGTGCTCGCCCACCCGAACCAGCACGTCGACCCAGGCGCCGGCGGCCTGGGCCCGGCGGGCCAGGCCGCCGAGGTCGATGGCCTGGATCACCCCTTCGATGGTGATGCCCCGCTCGGTGGTGACCG
>CAYTJS010000264.1:0-5483 GCA_964438115.1 uncultured Iamiaceae bacterium | reverse complement strand
ATCGTCTTCGCCGGCGAGCCGACGCCCGGGGCGGCGACGACCATGCGGAGCTACATCGCCCGGATCCGTCGCGCCGTGGACGACCCCGACGCGCCCAGCCGGGTCCTGACCCAGGCGCCCGGCTACCGCCTCGTCGTCGGCCCCGAGGACTTCGACGCGGCCGCCTTCGAGCAGGGGCTCGAACGTGCCCGTCACCTCGTCGCCGGCGGCGACCCGGCGGCGGCCGACCCCGTGCTGGTCGGCACGCTGGCCCTCTGGGCGGGCGATCCCTATGCGGAGTTCGCCGACGAGGACTGGGCCCGCCCCGAGGCCCAGCGCCTGGCGGAGCTGCGGCTGGTCGCGCTGGAGTGGCAGGTCGACGTCGCCCTGGCCCGGGGCCGGGCGGTCGAGGTCGTGCCCGAGCTGGAGGCCCTCGTCGCCGAGCACCCCACCCGGGAGGCGTTCCGCGGGCAGCTGATGCTCGCGCTTTACCGCGCCGGGCGGCACGCCGATGCCCTGGCGGCGTTCCAGGACCACCGGCGGGCGATGGCCGAGGAGCTGGGACTCGACCCCAGCCCCGAGCTGGTGGCCCTCGAGGCGCGCATCCTGGCCCACGACCCCGGCCTGGCCCTCGACGAGCCCGTGGGCCGGGCGCTGCGGGGCTATCGCCTCGGTGAGCGGCTGGGCACGGGTCGGGACGGCACCGTCTACGCCGCCCGGCTGCCGGGGGTGGACCGCGACCTCGTGGTGCGGGAGGTGCGAGCCGCGATCGCCGACGACCCCGAGGTGGTCCGGTCCTTCGACGCCCGGTTCGAGCAGTACGTGGCCCTCGGCCATCCCGGTCTCGTCCCCGTGCGCGACCACTGGCGGGAGCCGGGCGCCGCGTACGTGGTGATGGACCGCCGCTACGGCGGGACCCTCGCCGACCGCCTGCGCCAAGGGCCGTTGACCGAGGCCGAGGCGGCGATCCTCGTGGAGCACGTCGGCGGGGCCCTCGTCGCCCTGGCCGGCGTGGGCCTGGCCCACGGCCGGATCCGGGCCGACGACGTCTTCTGGGACGGCGCCGGTGCGCCCGGTCTCGGCGACCTGGGGCTGGCGGGCGCGCCGGACCCCGCCGCCGACGTCGTGGCCCTGGCCGACCTGGTCCGGGAGGCCCTCGGGCCGCCGGCCCCGGCGGTCGCCGCCGTGCTGGAGCGGACGGCGGCGGCCGCGGCGCCGCCGGCCATCGCCGACCTGGTGGGTGACCTGTTGACGGCCCTGCGGGCCGGCGCCGACCGGTCCGGGCCGACGCCGAACCCCTACAAGGGCCTGCGGGCCTTCGACGAGTCCGACGCCCCGGACTTCTTCGGCCGCACCGCCGTCGTCGACCGGTTGCTGGCACGGCTCGCCGATCCCGATGGTCGGCTGGTCCTGGTCGTCGGCGGGTCGGGGTCGGGCAAGTCGAGTGTCGTGCGCGCCGGGCTCCTGCCGCGGCTCCGGCGGGGTGCCCTGCCGGGGTCGGACGCCTGGTTCGTGACCACGATGGTCCCGGGATCGTCGCCCTTCGCGGCCCTGGGTCAGGCCCTCGAGCGGGTCGCCGTCGAGGCCGGCGCCACCGACCTGGCTCGTTCGCTGGCCGCCGGTCCGGAGGTCCTCGACGACCTCGTCCGCCGGCTGGTGCCCGACGGGGGCGAGGTGGTCCTCCTCGTCGACCAGTTCGAGGAGCTGTTCACCGCCGCCCCCGCCGACGAGGCGTGGGCCTTCCTCGCCGCCCTGGTCGGGGCGGTCACCGCCCCCGACGCCCGCCTGCGGGTCGTGGCCACGCTCCGGGCCGACTTCTACGACCGGCCCCTCGCCGTCCCCGGGCTCGGGGCCCTCGTCCATGACGCCACGGTCACCGTTCCCGCCATGGGGCCGGCCGAGGTCGAGACGGCCATCGTCGAGCCGGCCGCGCGGGTCGGGCGCCGGGTCGAGCGCCCGCTGGTCGCCGAGCTCGTGGCGGCGGTGGCCGACGAGCCCGCCGGGCTGCCGGCCCTGCAGTTCGCCCTCTACGAGCTGGCCCAGCGCAGTGCCGGTGACCTGACGCTCGCCGCCTACCGGGAGCTCGGTGGGGTCGAGGGGGCCATCGCCGCCCGGGCCGAGGACCTCTACCGGACCCTCGACGACGACGAGCGTCGGGCCATCCGGCGCCTGTTCACCCATCTCGTCGTCGTCGGCCCCGAGGGGGAGCCCACCCGGCGGCGGGCCGACCGGGCCGAGGTCGTGGGCGAGCCACCGGACGCCGCCCTCGACGCCGCAGTGGACCGTTGGGCGGCGGCCCGCCTCCTCACCCTGGACCGCGACCCCCGGACGCGGCGCCCGACCGTCGAGCCCGCCCACGAGGCCCTGCTGCGTGAGTGGCCGCGACTGGTCGACTGGATCGAGGAGGACCGGGAGGCCCTGCTCGTCCTCGGTCGACTGCGGGAGGCGGCGGCCGCCTGGGTCGCCGACGACCGCGACGCCGCCGCCCTCTACCGCGGCGCCCGCCTGGCCGTGGCCGTCGACGTGGCCGACCGCCACCCGGCCCTGATCGGCACGACGGAGGCGGACTTCCTCGCCGCCGCCCTGGCCGCCCGGGACGAGGAGGAGGCCGAGACGGCCCGCCGGATCGAGCGGCAGGCCCGGGCCAACCGACGCCTGCGCGTGCAGTTGGGGGTGATCGGTGTCGCCCTGGTGGTGGCCCTGGTCGGCGGGGTCCTCGCCGTCGACCAACGGCGGGACGCCGACCAGCAGCGCCAGGTGGCCACGGCCCGGGAGCTGGCGGCGGCATCCGGGGCGAGCCTCGACGAGGACCCCGAGCGCGCCGTCCTGCTCTCCCTGGCCGCCATCGACGCCACCGGCGAGGACGACGCCATCACCGAGGCCGTCGACGCCCTCCACGCCGGCGTGTCCGCCTCCCGGCTGCAGCGGTCGGTGCCCGGCCTCGGGGGCTCGGTGGCCTGGAGTCCGGACGGCTCGGTGTGGGTCACCGAGGGCCCGGAGGAGTCCGGGGTCGTGGACCTGCGCGACGCCGCCACCGGCGAGTCCGTCCGCTCGTGGACCGGCCACGGGATCGACGTGAACGACGTCGCCTTCTCCGCCGACGGGTCGCTCCTGGCCACGACGGGCGACGACGGCGCCCTCCGGGTCTGGGACCCGGCCACGGGTGGGCTGGTGCAGGAGTTCGTGATCCCCGACGGGGGCCTGGTGTGGGGCCCGTCCTTCAGTGCCGACGGGTCCACGGTGGCCGCGTCCTGGCTGGACTTCGCTGCGGTGCGGGTGTTCGACCTGACCACGGGAGCGGAGCGCTCCTCGGTCGACCAGGAGGGCGCCCTGGCCACGTCGCTGTCCCCGGACGGCTCGACGGTGGTGGCCGGCAACATCAACGCCGAGGAGGTGGTCGTCGCCGACACGGCGACGGGCTCGCCCCGCTTCACCGTCGCTGCCGGCCAGCTCTTCGTGCGTGACGTCGGGTTCAGCCCGGACGGCTCGACCATCGCCACGGCGGGCGGCGACGGGTCGGTGCGGCTGTGGTCGGCCGCCACGGGCGACCCTATGGGCACCTTCGCCGAGGCGACCTCGGAGGTCGCCGGCCTGGATTGGGCGCCCGAGGGTGACCGGTTGGCCCTGGCCGGCGACGACGGGCTGGTCCGGATCGTCGCCGTCGAGGACGGCGGGCTGCGCCAGCTCGTCTCGGCATCGAGCCTGGCCAGCCAGGCTGGTCTGCAGAGTGTGTCCTTCGCCCCCGACGGTCGGCGGGTGGTCACCGGCGACTGGGCGGTCAGCACGGCCCAGGTCTGGGACCTGGGTCCGACCGGGGCGGCCGAGTGGGGCAACGTGCAGGCCGAGCCCCTGCAGGTCGGGTCCCGGGGACCCCTGGCGGTCACGCCCGACGGGCTGGTGGTCGTCGGGTCGGGCGGGGGGCCGGTGACGGCGTGGGACGTCGAGGCCGGACGGGCGGTCTGGACGCTGGGCGACCCCATCCCCGGCGGGCTCGAGCGCATCGCCCTCAGCCCCGATGGGGACCTGCTGGCCCGCTCGGGCGACGAGGGTCCGGTGGAGCTCTGGGACGTGGCCTCCCGCCGTCGCGTCGCCTCGATCCCCACCGACCTGGGGGACTTCCCGACCGACCTGTCGTGGAGCCCGGAGGGCGACCTGCTGGCCGTGGCCGTGGCCGGGGCCGGTGGCGGCGGGCTGGTGGTGGTCGACCGGGAGGGTGACGAGCAGGGGAGCGTGCCCTTCCGCGACGATCTGTTCCCCACCTGGCTGGCCTTCGGGGCGGGAGGCGACTGGGTGGCGGTCAACCTCGACACCCCCCGGGACGATGCGTCCCGCCGGGGCGTGCGCATCATCGACTGGCGCACGGGCGAGGTGCGCCGCACCATCGAGGAGGGCACCGGTGCCGTCGCCGCCGACCCGGCCGGTGACCGGGTGGCGGTCGTGGCCGACGTGAGTGGCTCGGCCGGGATCTGGCCGGCCGACCGCGGCCCGGTGGCCAGTCGCCTCTCGCGCAACGAGCAGTTCCTGGGCCTGGCCTGGAGCGGCGACGGTCAGCGACTTGCCACCGGTGGCGCCGATGGCACCGTCCGGGTCTGGGACGCCGACACCGGCGTGCCCGTGGCCACGCTCCGGGCGCACGACGCCGCGGTGGTCTCGGTGGCCTTCGACCCGGACGGTCGACGGCTGGCCTCCCTCGACGCCGACGGCGTCGTCCGGGTGTGGGCCCTCGACCTGGGCGAGCTCCTCGACCTGGCGGCCGAGGGCCTGACCCGCTCCCTCACCGACGACGAGTGCCGGGAGTACCTCCACCGGGACGCCTGCTGACGGCCGGCCCGGTGGTCTGCCACCGGACTGCCACGCCACCGCCCGGGCCCTGCCACGGGGGTGGTGGACGGTTCCTCCGACGCCGCTGCCGACCGGGCAGCCCGACACACGGAGGAACCGACATGGCCGTCATCGAAGAGCAGGTCCGGACGCAGGCGCCGGGCACCGAGGACCGTGACCAGCAGCAGCAGGAGCGCCGGGGGGTCGGCGTGGGGTGGCTGGTGGTGGCCCTCGCGGTCACCGTGGCCGTGGTCGCCCTCGTCGTGGCCCTGTTCCCGGGGGGTGGGGCCGACGCACCCTCCCCGGAGGGGGTGCGGCCGCTGCTGCTGGAGAACGGCAGCCCGCGGGCGGTCGATGCAGCCGCCGAGTCCTCCCCGGGGGCCAACGACGCCCTGATCGAGAACGGCGGCGTGCGCGCCGTCGAGGGCACGGTCGAGGCCGGCATCGGCGGGGACCACGACGGCCTGATCGAGCGGGGCAGCGTCGTGGCCGTCGAGCACGCCAGTGAGGTCGACGCCGGTTCCTGACCGGCGACACCAGGTCCCTCTTCCCCGAGGGAAACAGCAGCGACGGGGCCGTCCCTCCGGGGGCGGCCCCGTCCGCGTCCTGATATCGCATCGGCTCCGAGGTTGACAGAGTTACAGAAGTTGTTACTCTGTAACTCGTGATCGACCCGACCGGCG
>CAYTJS010000263.1:0-5490 GCA_964438115.1 uncultured Iamiaceae bacterium | reverse complement strand
CGTGGGGATCCGCTCGGCCGAACTGGACGGGGCCCGGGCCCGGCTCTGGGCCGGGGTGGGCATCGTGGCCGACTCCGACCCCGCCACCGAGTTGGAGGAGACCCGGGCCAAGCTCCAGGCCATGCTCGGCGCCCTGGTCCGGCTCTATCCCATCGCCGTGATCGCGGCGGCCACGGCGTCGTAGCGGCGCTGGTGGGCCACCACGTTGGCGGCCCGGTCGCTGGGGACGACGAGCACCTGGACCCCGGGTCCCGGCCTGGCCACGGCCTCCGCCAGTGCCGTCGGGTCGGTCACCGACCGGGCCGCGACCCCGAAGGCGGCGGCCAGGGCCACCAGGTCGAGCCCGTGAGGCGTCCCGTAGAGCGTTTCGAACACCTCGGGGGCGACCGTCGTGGCCTGGGGCAGGAACGAGAAGATCCCGCCACCGTCGTTGTCCACGACCACCGCCGTGAGGTCCACGGCCCGGTCGGCCGCCCCCAACAGGGCGTTGCTGTCGTGGAGGAAGGCCAGGTCCCCGAGGAGGGCCACGGTCGGGCTGCCGGCCAGGGCCACCCCGAGGGCGGTCGACAGGACCCCGTCGATGCCGTTGGCCCCCCGGTTCGCCACGACGCGACCGCGGGTCGGGCCCCCGAACCACTCGAGGTCGCGCACCGGCATGGAGGAGGACACCACCGACGTCGAGCCCTCCCCGAGCGCCGCCAGGATGGTGCGGGCCACTGCCGGCTCGTCGAGGACGGACGGGGCCTCGGCGTCCAACGTCGCGTGCACGACGTCGTCGGCCCGACGCCACGCCGCCAGCCACCCCTCGGGAGCGGGGTCCAGGCGGTCGACCGACGGCAGGGCGCCCAGGTGGACGGTGGCGCGGCGGCCCGGATCGGGGGCGGCACCGGTCGGGTCGACGACGACGTGCTCGTCCGCCGCCGCCAACCAGGCGGTCAGGGCCTTGGACGCCGGCGGGGCGCCGACATGGAGCACGACCTCGGGGCGGTGGGCCTCCGCCCACGCCGGTACCCGGGCCAGGAGGTCGGCCCCGGCCACCGTGGTGGGGCGGTCGGTGCGGGCCCCACTGAGCGGATCGGCCAGGACGGGCCAACCCAGGGCCACGGCCAGGTCATGGACGGCGTCGGGGGCGACCGGACCGCCACCGGCCACCACGACCCCCCGTCGCCCCGACAGTTCCGGGCAGGTGGCCGCCACGACCGTCGCGGTCGGCGACCGGTGCCAGGGGCCGCCGTCGGCGCGCCCGGCGGGGAGCGGCCCGGCCGTGCCCACCAGCGGTTCGGTGAAGGCCAGGTCGAGGTGCACGGGGCCGGGTCGCACCCCCGTGGCCGACAGCAGGGCCCGCGCCGCCAGCGACCGCCACGACCAGGCGGCATCGACCCGGGGCACCCCGGGCTCCACGGCCGCCCGCACGGCGCTGCCGAACAGACCCCGTTGGTCGACGGTCTGGGGCGCCCCGACCCCGTGGAGCTCCGGTGGGCGGTTGGTGGTGGCGACCAGCAGGGGCACGCCGGCGAGGTCGGCTTCGACCACGGCCGGGTGGGCCTCGACCGCGGCCGTGCCGCTGGTGGTGACCACCACGGCGGGTCGTCCGGTCGCCCGGCCGATCCCCAGGGCGACGAAGGCCGCCGACCGCTCGTCGACGTGGACGTGCAGGCGGAGGCGGTCGTCGGCGGCCACGGCCAGGGCCAGTGGCGTGGACCGGGAGCCAGGGGCGACCACGGCGTGCTCCACGCCGCCCCGGACCCACTCGTCGACCAGCGTGGCGCAGAAGGTCGCCGCCACGTCGGCGGTGGGGGTCGCCGGATCCACGGTGGCGGAGCCTACGGTCGTGGCCGGTGACCGACCCGCACCCCGCCCCTGCCACCGCCACTGCCCCGACCGTCCTCGCCCACGGGTTCACCCAGAACGCCCGCTGCTGGGGCCCCTTCGCCGCCGCCCTGGCCGCCCACCGCCCCGTGCGCCCCGTCGACCTGCCCGGCCACGGTGGTGCCGCCCCGGCCGCCGACCTCGACGCGGCCGCCGCTCGCCTCGGTCTCGAGGGGGGCACCGCCCCCTACGTCGGCTACTCGCTCGGCGGGCGGGTGGCGCTGCACCTGGCCCTGGCCCGACCCGACCTGGTCGAGGTCCTCGTGCTGATCGGCGCCCACCCCGGCATCGAGGACGACGACGAGCGGGCCGCCCGGCGGCGGACCGACGACGCCCTGGCCGACCACCTCGAGGCCGTGGGACTGGAGGCATTCCTCGACGAGTGGCTGGCCCAGTCCCTCTTCGCCGACCTGGGCCCGGAGACCGACCAGCGGGCCGAGCGCCTGGCCAACGACGCCCATGGCGTGGCCGAGGCGTTGCGCCACCTGGGCACCGGCACCCAGCGGCCCCTGTGGGGCGAGTTGGGCACGCTGGAGGTTCCCGTGCTCTACGTCGCCGGGGGCCGCGACGAGCGCTACACCGCCATCGGCCGTCGGGTGGTGGCGACCGTCGGCGCCTCGGCCGAGCTGGTGGTGGTGCCCGACGCCGGCCATGCCGTGCACCTGGCCCGGCCGGCGGCCACCGCCGAGGTGGTGGCGGCCTTCCTCAGCCGCCCAGGGCCAGGCCGAGGGCCAGCAGCAGGCCGGTGACGAGCTGGGTGCGGCCCGTGGCCCCCAGGACGGGGATCAGGGCCGGACCGACGGCCCCACCCCGCACGGCTGCCACGGGGGGCACGGCCACGACCACACCCACCAGGGCCACGAGCGCCGGGAGCCGGGCGGTCAGACCGAGCACCACCACCAGCAGGAACACGTCGACCACCAGGGTCACGTAGAGGATGCGGGTACGGCGGTCACCCAGGCGCACGGCGAGGGTCCGCTTGCCCGTCACCCGGTCGGTGGGGATGTCGCGGAGGTTGTTGACCACCAGCAGGGCGGTGGCCAGGAAGCCGACGGGCACGGCGGCGCCCACCGCCAGGGCCGTGACCTCGCCGGTCTGGACGTAGGCGGAGCCCACGGTGGCCACCAGGCCGAAGAACGTGAAGACGAACACCTCGCCCAGGCCGAGGTACCCGTAGGGCCGGGGTCCACCGGTGTAGAGCCAGCCGGCCACGAACGACACGGCGCCGACGAGGACCAGCTCCCAGCCCACGGCGGCGGCCAGGGCCAGGCCGGCGACGGCGGCCACGCCGAAGGAGCCCAGGGCGGCGACCCGCACGGCACCGGCCGAGGCGGTGCCCGTGGCCACCAGGCGCACCGGGCCGACCCGCTCGTCGTCGGTGCCCCGGACGCCGTCCTGGTAGTCGTTGGCGAAGTTGGTGCCCACCTGGATGGCCACGGCCACCACCAGGGCCGCCACCGCCCTCCAGGCGACGACCCCGTCGCCCACGGCCACCGCCGTGCCCACCGCCACCGGCACGACGGCGGCGGGCAGGGTGCGGGGCCGGGCCCCGGCGACCCAATCGCCCAGCGTCGGTGCCGGCCGGGGGGACGCGACCTCGGACCCGTCGGTCACGGCGTCACCAGAGCACCGCCGTCGACGACCAGGGTGTGACCGGTGATCCACGAGGCCAGGTCGCTGGCCAGGAACACGGCGGCGCCGGCGATGTCCTCGGGCACCCCGAGGCGGCCGGTGGGCAGGCGCCGGGCCAGGGCCTCCTCGTGGGGCTCCCACAGGGCCCGGGCCATGTCGGTCTTCACCAGGCCGGGGGCGATGGCGTTGACCCGGACGGCCGGACCCAACTCGGCCGCCAGGGTGCGGGTCAGGTAGATGATCGCCGCCTTGGTCGTGTTGTAGACCCCGATGGACGGCTCCACCGACAGACCCCCGATCGAGGCGATGTTGATGACCACCCCGCCGTGCTCGGCCATCGACGCCCGGTGGGCCAGCTGGGTCCACACCAGGGGTCCCCGCAGGTTGACCTGGAAGGTCTTGTCGTAGCGGCCCAGGTCGATGTCGATGGCCGGCCCCATGTAGGGGTTGGTGGCGGCGTTGTTGACCAGGACGTCGACCCGCCCGAAGCGTTCGACGGTGGCGGCGACGCAGGCCTCCGCCGCCTCGGGGTCGCCGGCGTTGGCCGCGAAGGTGGCCACCTCGCCGTCCATGGTCGCCGCCGCCTCGTCGAGGGCGTCCTGCTTGCGGGAGGAGAGCATCACCCGGGCCCCCGAGGCGGCCAGGGCGGCGGCGATGGCCCGCCCGATGCCCTTCGAGGCCCCGGTGACCAGCGCCACCCGGCCGTCCACGTCGATCTGCATGGGGACCGAACCTAGCCCCGCGCCCCTAGCTTCAGGGGATGGCCAACCGCCTCGCCGCCGAGCCCAGCCCCTACCTGCGCCAGCACGCCGACAACCCCGTCGACTGGTACCCGTGGGGCGAGGAGGCCTTCGCCCGGGCCCGGGCCGAGGACCGGCCGGTCCTGCTGTCGATCGGCTACTCGGCCTGCCACTGGTGCCACGTCATGGCCCACGAGTCCTTCGAGGACCCCGACACGGCCGACCTGGTCAACCGCCTGTTCGTCAACGTGAAGGTGGACCGCGAGGAGCGGCCCGACGTCGACGCCGTCTACATGGACGCCGTGCAGACCATGACCGGTCAGGGGGGCTGGCCCCTGACGGTGTTCCTCACCCCGGACGGCAGGCCCTTCTTCGGCGGCACCTACTTCCCCAAGGAGCCCCGGCACGGGATGCCGTCGTTCCGGGAGCTGTGCCGGGCGGTGGACGAGCACTGGCGGGAGCACCGCGACGACGTCACCAGCCAGGCCGAGCGCCTGACCGAGGCGGTGGCCCGCAGCAACGGCCTCGAGGCCGAGGGCGTCCCCGGCCCCGAGGTCCTCGACGCCGCCCGGGCCGCCCTGGTCGACCAGCACGACCCCGAGTGGGGCGGGTTCGGCCGCGCCCCCAAGTTCCCGCAGACCATGAGCCTCGAGCTGCTCCTGGCCGCCCACGCCCACCGACCGGATCCCGACCTGCTGGCCGTGGTGACCACCTCCCTCGACGCCATGGCCTCGGGCGGGGTCTACGACCACCTGGGGGGCGGCTTCGCCCGCTACTCGGTGGACGTCTTCTGGATGGTCCCCCACTTCGAGAAGATGCTCTACGACCAGGCCCTCCTGGCCCGGGTGTACCTGCACGCCTGGCTGGCCACCGGCGAGGTCCGGTACCGCCAGGTCCTGGCCGAGGTCGTGGGCTACGTGCTGACCGACCTGCGCCACCCCGACGGCGGCTTCTTCGCCGCCGAGGACGCCGACTCCGAGGGCGAGGAGGGGCGGTTCTACCTCTGGCGCCCCGAGGCCATCCGCGAGGTACTGGGCGACGAGGCGGCCGAGACGGCCATGGCCTGGTACGGCGTCACCCCCCAGGGCAACTTCGAGGGCAGCAACATCCTGCACCGGCCGGTCCGGGGTGACCTGGTGCGCCCCCCGGCGGTCGAGGCCGCCCGGGCGGCGCTGTTCGAGGCCCGCACCCACCGGGTCCGCCCCGGTCTCGACGACAAGGTCCTGACCGAGTGGAACGCCCTGATGAT
>CAYTJS010000262.1:0-5495 GCA_964438115.1 uncultured Iamiaceae bacterium | reverse complement strand
GAACTCCGGCTCGGTGGGCGGCGCCGTGGTGCCCTGCAGCAGGGGGACCTGCAGGTACATGCGGCCCCCGGGGGCCAGGACCCGGTGGATCTCGTCGAGGGCCCGGTCGGTGTCGGGGACGTGCTCGAGCACGTGGGGGGTGACCAGGACGTCGAGGGAGCCGTCGGGCAGGTCGATGTCCTGCAGGTCGATGCGGACCTGGCCGGCGTGGGCCCGCTCGTCGAAGTCCGAGCAGGTGTAGGTGAACCACCGGGCCATGGCCCGCCGGTAGTCGTCGCCCATGCGGGGGCTGGTCTCGAGCAGGCGGACCCGCAGGCTGGGCGGGGTCCGGCTCACGAACGACCAGAAGAGGAAGCGGTCGCGGCCGACGCTGCCGCAGCGGGGGCAGGAGGCGAACTCGCAGTGCTGGCCGCCGAGGAAGTCCTCGCCCGTCCAGCGGCAGATGTTGCACCACACCGGCGCCCGCTGCTCGGCCCGGGTGGGCTCGTCCCACGGCGACGGCGCCGTGTCGACCCAGGACGGCTCGGGCGTCGGGGCGGCGTCGGCCCCCCGGAGGCGGTGGCGAAGAGCAGACAGTCGGGCCCGTGCGGACATGCGGCCCGGAGGCTACCGCCGCCGGTCGGCCGCACCGTTGGCCGCTGACGGGCGGGTGGCCGGCGGGTGACGGGCGGGGGACCATGACCTGGCCGCAGTGGGGCAGTATCCTGACCGAGGCGCCCCGACGACCGACTCGGTGCCGTGATCGACCCGGAGGAATCTGACAACCCATGCACGCGTATCTCGATCCCGGCAGTGGCAGCATGCTCCTCGGCCTCCTGGCCAGCGGCCTGGCCGGCATCGTCGTGGTCGTGAGGACCTTCGGCCACCGCATCAAGTCCGCCCTGTTCTTCTGGAAGAAGGACGACGCCGCGGTGGCCGCCCCGGCCGCCCCCGAGGCCGACCAGCCCTCCGCGTCGGCCTCCTGAGGCCGGGCCCTCGCCGGGCTCCCATCACCCTCCCCCCAGTCGAAGCCAGCCGATGACCACCCCTGCCCAGCCCGATCCCGGGTCCTTCCGCGACCCCTCCAGCCGCGTGTTCCTCACCGACGACGCCGTCTACCGCGGCCTCGACGACGAGGCCCGGGCCGACCTCGAGTCGTTCCTCAGCTCCGGCCTCTTCGCGGCGGCCACCGCCGACGGCCGCCTGGTGGGCACCGAGTGGGCCGACCCCGTCCCGCCCGGCCTCGACGGGTGGGCCGGCGTGCTCCGCCACGAGCGGGTGCCGGTCGTGTCCTACCCCTACGAGTGGACCTTCGCCATGCTGCGCGACGCCGCCGCCCTCCAGTTGGACCTGGTGGCCGCCGCCCTCGAGGAGGACCTCACCACCAAGGACGCCTCGGCCTACAACGTCCAGTTCGTCGGCGCCCGCCCCACCTTCATCGACGTCGGCTCCTTCGAGCGCTACCGCCCCGGCGAACCCTGGTACGGCTACCGCCAGTTCCACATGCACTTCCTGCTGCCCCTGATGCTGCAGGCCTACCGCGGCATCCCCTTCCAGTCCCTCCTGCGAGCCGACGTCGAGGGCGTGGACCCCGTCGACGCCCGCCGGATGATGTCGACCTGGACCATCCTGAGCCCCCGGCGCAAGGGCACGCTCGTCCACGTGGCCCTGCAGGCCCGGGCCGAGCGGGCCGATGCCGACCGCGACGTCAAGTCCGAGCTGAAGGCCTCGGGGATGAAGAAGGAGATCCTCGTCGCCCAGATCCGGAACCTGGCCAAGCTGGTCGGGCGGCTCACCATCAAGGCCGACGCCACCGAGTGGGCGGCCTACTCCGAGCGGGGGCACTACACCGACGCCGACCTGGCGGCCAAGGAGGCCTTCGTGTCCTCGGTGGCCGCCGCCGCCTCACCCCGGCTGGCCTGGGACCTCGGCGCCAACGACGGCCACTTCTCCCGCCTGGTGGCCGACCAGGGCGCCTACGTCGTCGCCGTGGACGGGGACCACGAGGCCGTGGACGGCCTGTACCGCAGCCTCTCGGCCGCCGGCGACGAGCGCATCCTCCCGCTGGTCATGAACCTGGCCGATCCCTCACCCGACCGGGGCTGGCGCAACGGCGAGCGCCTGGCCTTCGGGCGCCGCAGCCGTCCCGACCTGGTCCTGGCCCTCGCCCTGATCCACCACCTGGTGATCTCGCGCAACGTGCCCATGGCCGAGTTCGTGGCCTGGCTGGCCGACGCCGGGGGCGAGATCGTCGTCGAGTTCCCGACCCGTGACGACCCCATGGTCCAGCGGCTGCTGCGCAACAAGCGCGAGGGCATCCACGACGACTACACGGTCGAGTCCTTCGAGGCCGCCCTCGGCGCCCGCTACGACGTCCGGCGCCGCGAGGAACTCCCCTCCGGCACCCGCATCTGCTACCACGCCACCCCGCGGGGCTAGCGGTGTTCCTGGTCCTGGGCCAGCCGCGGTCGGGGACCACGCTGGTGGCCCAGTGCCTGAGCGCCCACCCCGATCTCGTCGTGCCCGACGAGACCGACGTCGTGGTGCCCTTGGCCTTCCTCGTCGACCGCATCGAGGACCCCGACCTGGGGCGGGACCTGGCGGCCGGGCTGGTGGCCAACAGCCGCCGGTTCGAGGACTCGCTGGGGGCCTTCCTCAGCCGCGACGAGGCCGCCGCCGCCGTGCGCGGGGCGCCCTGGACCCTGTCCGGTGTGCTCGGGGCGCTCTACGACGCGGTGGCCCGGGCCGCCGGGGCCCGCCACGCCGGCGACAAGTCGCCCAACGACCTGAAGTACGTGCGGGCCATGACCGCGGTCGACCTGTTCGGGCCCGACCTGCCGGTCATCCACGTGGTGCGCGACGTGCGCGACGTGCTGGTGTCGTTCCACGACCTCGGGTGGGCCGACGGCGTCCCCGAGGGCCTGGTCCGGCTGTGGACGGCCCACAACCTCATGGTCCGCGGCACCGTGCCCCGGAAGGGCAGCCCCTACCTGCTGGTGCGCTACGAGGACCTGGTTGCCGATCCCGAGGCCGGTTTCCGTTCGATGTGCGACCTGCTGGGCGTGGCCTACGACCCCGTGATGCTCGACGACGAGGCCCGCTACCGACAGTTCCCCGGCCACCGCGACATCGGCCAGCACGCCCGCACCTACCAGCCGATCAGCGCCGCCCGGGTGGGCCGCTTCCGCGAGCTGTGGGACGCCGACCGCCTGGCCCGGGTGACCGAGCTGGCGGGCGAGGGGCTCGACGCCTTCGGCTACGAGCGCTGACGGAACGCGTCGAGGAGGCGTTGGGCGGCGGCGGCCGGTGAGGCCGTGCCCGCCTCGACCTCGGCCTCCAGCGTGGGGGCCAGGTCGGCCACCGCGGGGTCGGTGCGCAGCTCCTCGACGAGGGTTTCGCGCACCTCGTCCCACAGCCAGGCCCGGGCCTGGGCCGACCGCCGCCGGGCCAGGGCCCCGCTGGTCCGGGCCGCCTCGTGGCGGCCGGCCACCGCCGCCCAGGCCTCGTCGATGCCCTCGCCGGTGAGGGAGCTGACGGTGACCACCGGGGGCGGCTCGGCGCTGCCGTGCAGCAGGTGGACGGCGTGGCGGTGGTCCGACGCCGTGCGGTTGGCGGCCCCCACCAGGTCGCCGTCGGCCTTGGTCACGACCACGATCTCGGCCAGCTCCATGATCCCGCGCTTGATCCCCTGCAGCTCGTCGCCACCGGCGGGGGGGAGGAGCAGCACGAACACGTCGACCAGGTCGGCCACGGCGACGTCGGACTGGCCCGATCCCACGGTCTCGACGATCACCACGTCGTGGCCGGCGGCCTCGCACAGCAGGAGGGCCTCGCGGGTGCGGCGGGCCACGCCGCCGACCGAGCGGCCGGAGGGGGAGGGGCGGATGAAGGCGGCGTCGGAGCGGGCCAGCTCGCCCATGCGGGTCTTGTCGCCGAGGATCGACCCACCCGACACCGTCGAGGACGGGTCGACGGCGAGCACCGCCACCTTGTGGCCTGCCGCCACCAGGTGGAGGCCGAGGGCCTCGATGAAGGTGGACTTGCCGGCCCCCGGCTGACCGGTGATGCCGACCCGGACGGACCCGCCGGTGTCGGCCAGCAGCTCGTCGAGGAGGGCCAGGGCCTCGGCGCGGTGGTCGGCCCGGGCCGACTCCACCAGGGTGATGGCCCGGGCCAGGGTCCGGCGGTCGCCGGACCGGACGGCGTCAGCGCTGGTCGCCAACCCGCTCCTCGACCAGGGCCAGGACACGGGCGGCGGCCTCGGGGATGTTGGTCCCGGGCCCGAACACCTCGGCCACCCCCGCCTCGTGCAGCTTGGCGTGGTCACCCGGGGGGATGACGCCGCCGCAGACGACCACCACGTCGTCGGCCCCGGCGGCCCGCAGGGCCTCGACCAGCTGCGGCACCAGCGTCTTGTGGCCGGCGGCCTGACTGGACACGCCGACGACGTGGACGTCGTTCTCCACGGCGTCGCGGGCGGCCTCGTCCGGGGTCTGGAACAGCGGGCCGACGTCGACGTCGAAGCCGAGGTCGGCGAAGGCGGTGGCGATCACCTTGGCGCCGCGGTCGTGGCCGTCCTGGCCCATCTTGACCACGAGCATCCGGGGCCGCCGGCCGTGGCGCTCGGCGAAGGCGTCCACGTCGACCTGGATGGCGGCGAAGGACTCGTCGCCGGCGAAGGCGGCGCCGTAGACGCCCGAGATGGAGCGGATCTCGGCCTTGTGGCGGCCGAAGACGGCCTCCATGGCGTCGGACATCTCGCCCACGGTGGCCCGGGCCCGGGCGGCGTCGATGCAGAGGGCGAGCAGGTCGCCGTCGCCCCGGGCCCCCTCGGTGAGGGCGTCGAGGGCGGACCGCACGGCGTGGTCGTCGCGCTCGGCCCGCAGGCGCTCGAGGCGCTCGACCTGGCGACGGCGCACGTCGGTGTTGTCGATGTCGAGGACGTCGACCTGGTCGGGCTCGTCGGCGACGTACTTGTTGACGCCGACGACGACTTCCTCGCCCCGGTCGACCCGGGCCTGGCGGCGGGCGGCGCTCTCCTCGATGCGGAGCTTGGGCAGGCCCGACACCACGGCCTCGGTCATGCCGCCGAGGGCCTCGACCTCCTCGATGAGCGCCCAGGCCTTCTCGGCCAGCTCGTGGGTCAGGGCCTCGACGTAGTACGAGCCGCCCAGCGGGTCGACCACCTTGGTCACCCCGGTCTCCTCGGCGAGGATCAGCTGGGTGTTGCGGGCGATCCTGGCCGAGAAGTCGGTGGGCAGGCCCAGGGCCTCGTCGAAGGCGTTGGTGTGCAGGCTCTGGGTGCCGCCCAGCACCGCGGCCAGCGCCTCGTAGGCGGTGCGCACCACGTTGTTGTAGGGGTCCTGCTCGGTGAGGGAGACGCCCGAGGTCTGGCAGTGGGTCCGCAGCATGAGGGACTTGGGATCCTGGGGGTCGAACTGCGACATCACCCGGGACCACAGGAGGCGGGCGGCCCGCAGCTTGGCCACCTCCATGAACAGGTTCATGCCGATGGC
>CAYTJS010000261.1:0-5542 GCA_964438115.1 uncultured Iamiaceae bacterium | reverse complement strand
CCAAGCTGGCGGCGGTGGTCGTGGCCGCCCTCGTCCGGGTGGTGGGCCAGCGGCAGATCCTGGGCCGGGCGGTCCGCGGCGGTCAGGCCGCCCCGGCGTCCCGACCGGCGCCCGCCGGGGTGTACCGGCTCAGCGTGGTCCTGCCCGCGTACCACCAGGCCGACGTGGTGGCCGACAGCGTGCGCCGGGTCCGGGCCGCCCTCGTGCCACCCCTCGCCGCGGGCGAGCTCGAGGTGATCGTGGTCGACGACGGCTCGGGCGACGACACCGCCGAGCGGGCGCGGGCGGCCGGCGCCGACCAGGTCCTCGTCCACGAGGTCAACCGGGGCAAGGGTGCCGCCGTGCGCACCGGCTTCGCTGCCGCCCGGGGCGCGACGGTGGCCTTCACCGACACCGACCTGGCCTACGACCCCCGCCAGCTGCTCACCCTCCTCGACGCCGTCGAGTCGGGCTGGGACGTGGCCGTGGGCAGCCGGCGCCACACCGACGCCGTCACCCTGGTGCGGGCCCGGCGGCTGCGCGAGGTGGGTGGCCGGGTGATCAACCTCCTCACCCAGGCCGTGCTCCTGGGCCACTACCGCGACACCCAGTGCGGCCTGAAGGCGTGCCGGGCCGACGTGGCCCCGGTGGTGCTGGGCCAGGGCCTGGTGGACGGTTTCGCCTTCGACATCGAGGTGTTCCACCTGGTCGAGCGCCACGGGCTCTCCCTCGTCGAGGTGCCCGTCGAGGTGGTCAACTCCGAGGACTCGAGCGTCCGTCCGCTGCGCGACGGGCTGCGCCTGGTGCGGGACCTGTTCCGCATCCGGGCCCACGCCGCCGCCGGTCGTTACGCCCGGCCCGGCCCCGTGGCCGGCTCGGGGGCGGGCGGGCCGGTTCGGTAGGCTCGCCGCTCTTGTCCACCGCACCCGACCGCTCCGCCGCGCCCGTCGATCCGGCCCGCCTCGACGCCGTCGTCAAGGCCTACGACATCCGGGGCCAGGCCCCCGGCCAGCTCGACGCCGACCTCTGCGCCGCCCTCGGCGCCGCCGTGGCCGCCTTCCTGGCCGCCGACGAGGGCGCCACCCGGGTGCTGGTGGCCCGCGACATGCGCCCGACCGGCCCCGAGTTGGTCGACGCCTTCGCCGAGGGCGTCATGAGCCAGGGCCTCGACGTGGTCGACGTCGGTCTGGCCAGCACCGACATGCTCTACTTCGCCGCCGGCGCCCTCGACGCCCCCGGCGCCATGTTCACCGCCTCGCACAACCCGGCCGCCTACAACGGGATCAAGCTGTGCCGCTCGGGGGCCCGGCCGATCGGCCAGGACACCGGCCTCGACGAGATTCGCCGCCGGGCCGAGGCCGGCGTCACCCCCGCCGCCACCCGGGGCCGCCGCCACGAGGAGGACGTCCTCGGCCGCTTCGCCGACCACGTCCGCTCGTTCGCCGACCCGGCGCACCTGCGCCCGCTGAAGGTGGTGGCCGACACCGCCAACGGCATGGGCGGCCTGGTCGTTCCCGCCGTGTTCGACGGTCTGCCCTTCGACGTCGAGATCCTCTACCCGGAGCTGGACGGCACGTTCCCCAACCACCCCGCCGACCCCATCCAGCCCGAGAACCAGCGCGACCTGCAGGAGCGGGTGTTGGCCACCGGCGCCGACGTCGGGCTGGCCTTCGACGGCGACGCCGACCGGGTGTTCCTCGTCGACGAGAAGGCCGAACTGCTGTCGGGGTCGCTGACCACGGCGATCGTGGCCGCCGAGATGCTCCAGCGCGAGGCCGGGGCCACGATCATCCACAACCTCATCTGCTCGAGGACGGTGCCCGAGGTGGTGGCCGAGGGCGGTGGCACCGCCGTGCGCACCCGGGTGGGCCACTCCTTCATCAAGGAGGTCATGGCCGACACCGGGGCCATCTTCGGCGGCGAGCACTCGGGCCACTACTACTTCCGGGACAACTTCCGGGCCGACTCGGGCCTCATCGCCGCCCTGGTGATCCTCGACGTGATGGGTCGGGCGGGTGTCCCCCTCTCCGAGCTGCGCCGTCCCTACGAGCGCTACGCCGCCTCGGGTGAGATCAACACCGAGGTGGCCGACCCGGCGGCGGTGATCGAGGTGGTGGCCGCCGCCTACCCCGACGCCGACCAGGACCGCCTCGACGGCCTGACCGTCGACCTGGGTGACTGGTGGTTCAACCTCCGGCCCTCCAACACCGAGCCCCTCCTGCGCCTCAACCTCGAGGCGGCCGACGCCGACGAGTGCGCTCGCCGGGTGACCGAGGTGCAGGGCATCATGGCGGGTGGCCCCGCCCCCGACGGCGGGACCTGAGGCCCGCCCGTACCGGTCGCGTACCGAAGGAGACCCATGGCCCTGGACCCCCAGCTGCTCGAGATCCTCGCCTGCCCCGAGGACAAGGGCCCGCTGCTCTACTTCGAGGACGAGGCCCTGCTCTACAACCCCCGGCTGCAGCGGGCCTACCGCATCGACGACGACATCCCCGTCATGCTGATCGACGAGGCCACCACCGTCGAGGCCGCCGAGCACGACCGCCTGCTGGCCAAGGCCGAGGCCGAGGGCATCGAGCCGACCTTCTCCGCCTCGTGATGACCGACCGCCTCGACTCCATCGGCATGTTCGACGCCGCCGCGTCGCTGCCCGAGCAGATCGAGATCGCCATCGAGGCCGCCCACGGGGTCGAGGGCCTGCCCGACGGCGGCGCCGTCGACAACGTGCTCGTGCTGGGCATGGGCGGCAGCGGCGTCGCCGGCGACCTGCTGACCGTGGTGGCCGGCCCGTTCATGCCGGTGCCCGTGGTCGTGGTCAAGGGCTACGAGCCGCCGTCCTACGTCAACGAGCGGACCCTGGTGTTCGCCCTGTCGTTCTCGGGCAACACCGAGGAGACCCTCGACGCCGTGACCACCGCCGCCAACGCCGGCGGCCGAGTGGTGGGCATCACCCAGGGCGGCGCCCTGGCCGAGCTGTGTCGGGCCTCGGGCGCCCCGATCATCCCCATCGACGAGACCATCCCCCAGCCCCGTGCCGGCCTCGGCGCCCTGCTGGCCCCGGCCATGGTCACGCTCGAACGGCTGGGCCTGTACCCGGGCGCCGAGCAGTGGCTGCGCCTCGCCGTCGACCAGTTGCGCTCCCGTCGGGACCGCCTGGTGGTGGACGGCAACCCGGCCGAGAAGCTGGCCGACGACCTGGCCCGCCGGGTGCCCATCGTCTACGGCGGCGGGGGCCTGGGCGCCCTGGCCGCCATCCGCTGGAAGACCGAGATCAACGAGAACAGCCGGTGCCCGGCCTTCGCCAACACCGTGCCCGAGCTGTGCCACAACGAGATCGCCGGCTGGGGCCAGAACGGCGACCTGACCCGTCAGGTCTTCGCCCTGGTCAACCTGCGCCACGACTACGAGCACCCCCAGGTCATGCGCCGCTTCGATCTGATGGACCCGATCCTCGACGAGGTGGTGGGCGACATCTTCGAGGTGCGGGCCGAGGGCGAGGGTCCCCTGGCCCAGGTGCTCGACCTGTGCCTCCAGGGCACCTTCACCAGCCTCCACCTGGCCTACCGCGAGGGCATCGACCCCGGCCCCGTCCCCGTCCTCGACGAACTCAAGGCGGCCCTGGCCGACTGACGATCCCTGGGGATCGTCCGTCGAGGTCAGCCCCGGGCGGCGGCCAACTCCTGGTGCAGGCCCTTGGCGACCTGGCGGGCGGTCAGATCGGGGGCGAGACGGCTGAGGCGCCAGAGCAGCTTGGCCCGGCCGGGGATCACCGCGGCCCGGTCCCGACGTACGGCGTCCACCACCAGGCCCGCCAGCGTGGCCGGGGGGAGCGGCGTCCCCGCGGCGGCCGTCAGGTAACGGCGCACCTCGGTGCCCGGGGTGGCGCTGGCCTCGTCGAGCAGCGGGGTCTCGACGGGGCCGGGGCACACGACGGTGACGCCCACCCCGTGGCGGGCGGCCTCGGGGCGGAGGCCGGCAGCCAGGCCGACCATGGCGGCCTTGGTCATGGTGTAGGGCGTCAGCAGCGGGGTGCCGACCAGGCCGGCGACCGAGGCCATCAGCACGATCGAACCCGAACCTTGCCCGCGCATCCGCTCGTAGGCGGGCAGCACGGTGTTGACCACGCCCCGGATGTTCACGTCGATGCTGGCGTCCCAGCCGGCCCGATCGACGTCCTCGACCAGGCCGCCGACCCCGATGCCGGCGTTGGCCACGACCACGTCGAGCCGGTCGAGGCCGGCGATGGTGGTCGCCACCGCCTCGGCGTCGGTCACGTCGAGATCGAGGTCGGCACCCCGGCCGGGCCGGTCGGTGGTGACCACCGTGGCCCCGGCCGAGCGGAACGCCTCGGCCAGCGCGGCGCCGATACCACCGGCGCCGCCCGTGATGAGCACACACCCGCCATCGAGTTCCATGTCGGGGGTTCGCCGCCAGCGGTGCCCGCGGATCACCGGTCACGGCCTAGCCTGACGCCGGGCTGCACGTTTGGCGTCAGTGGACCCCAGCCCGAGCACACGATCACCGGTAGCTGCGAAAGGCACCCGAATGTCCACGAACACTGACGCCCGTCCCACCACCGTCGCCGACGGCGACTACAAGGTGGCGGACCTCTCCCTCGCCGGCTTCGGCCGCAAGGAGATCCAGCTGGCCGAGCACGAGATGCCCGGTCTCATGGCCCTGCGGGCCGAGTACCACGACAGCCAACCCCTGGCCGGCGCCCGGATCATGGGCTCGCTGCACATGACCATCCAGACCGCCGTGCTCATCGAGACGCTGGTCGCCCTGGGCGCCCAGGTGCGCTGGGTGTCCTGCAACATCTTCTCCACCCAGGACCACGCGGCGGCCGCCGTGGTGGTCGGCCCCGAGGGCACCGTCGACAACCCCAAGGGCGTGCCCGTCTACGCCTGGAAGGGCGAGACCCTCGAGGAGTACTGGTGGTGCACCGAGCAGGCCCTGCGTTGGCCTGACGCCGGTGAGGGTCCGAACATGATCCTCGACGACGGCGGCGACGCCACCATGCTCGTGCACCTCGGCACCGAGTACGAGCGGGCGGGCCAGGTGCCCGACCCCGAGACGGCCGACAGCGAGGAGTTCGAGGTCGTGCTGGGCCTGCTGGCCCGCACGCTGGAGGAGGACCCCCAGCTCTGGCACCGCATCGGCGCCGGCATCAAGGGCGTCACCGAGGAGACCACCACCGGCGTCCACCGCCTCTACGAGCGGGCCGCCGCCGGGAGCCTGCTCTTCCCGGCCATCAACGTGAACGACTCGGTCACCAAGTCGAAGTTCGACAACCTCTACGGCTGCCGCCACAGCCTCATCGACGGCATCAACCGGGCCACCGACGTGATGATCGGCGGCAAGGTGGCCTGCGTGCTGGGCTACGGCGACGTGGGCAAGGGCTGCGCCCAGTCGCTGCGCGGCCAGGGCGCCCGGGTCGTGGTCACCGAGGTCGACCCGATCTGTGCCCTCCAGGCTGCCATGGAGGGCTTCCAGGTGGTCACCCTCGAGGACGTGCTCGACACCGCCGACATCTTCATCACCTGCACCGGCAACAAGGACATCA
>CAYTJS010000260.1:0-5556 GCA_964438115.1 uncultured Iamiaceae bacterium | reverse complement strand
CCTCGGGGACACCACCAGGGGGGCCTCACTCCTCGAGGAACTCCTGGTCCTCGCCACCGGACCCGACGACCGCGTCCGCGTCCTCGTCGCGGCGTGCTGGCTGGCCTACTTCCGCACCGACTGGGACCGCATCGGGACCAGTCTGGAGGAGGCCTTCGCGCTGGCCCTCGGTCCGGGCCGGGCCCTCGGTCGTCATCGCCTCGCGCTCGGCCTGGGCACCGAGTTCCTCTTCGCCCCGCCGGGACCAGCGTGGCTGCTCGACCGCGTGGCCGAGCTCGACAGCCGGATCGGCGACGACCTCCCGGCCCGCACGGCGCTCCGGATCATGTCGGCGGCCGGCCATCTCCTCGCGGGGCGCACGGCGACCGCCTCCGAACTGCTGGACCGCGTGGACGAGCAGGCCCTCGAGATGGGAGGCCTCGGCTGGCTGGGCCTGATGGCCGACCGCGTGCGACTGCTCCAGGCCCTGGCATCCGGTGACCACGACGCCGTGGACCGGATCGTCGCCGCCGCCCGCTCGGCCCTCGACCGCTCCGACCGTCATCAGCAGGAGCGCGGCATGTACGCCTACGCTCTGGCCCGGTCGGGCCGACAACGACAGCGCGCCGATCTGGTGCAACGGGCCGAACTCCTCCTGGGTCCCGTCCAGGACCAGGACCGGCCCGACATCGCCGTCACCGCCGCGGTGGTCTCCGCACTCGCCGCGCGCCTGCGCGGGGATACCACCGCGGCCCTCGCCAGGCTGGATGCACTCGGCGACCGCGAGGCGTCGGTCCGCTTCTGTCTCATGACCGGCATCCCCGGCCTCGAACGGGCCGGCGCCCTCCTCGAGTGTGGCCGGCGGGCCGAGGCCCTGGTGGCGGCCCGGCCGGCGTTGACCCTCGTCCGTGACCTCGACGCCCCCGGGATCGTGCTGGCCGAGGGCCCCGGCGAGCATCATGACGTCCTCGCCCTGGCCGCCGAGGACCCCGAACTGGGCCCGGTGGTCGCCACGATCCGGGCCCGGGCCGGGGTGGCCGGCACCCGCGGTGGCATCCAGGTCCCCGACACCGGCGAGTGGCTGACGGCACGGGAGCTGGAGGTGCTGGACCTCGTCGTCGACGGCCTGTCCAACCGGGAGGTGGCCGACCGCCTCTACATCGGGGAACGCACGGTCAAGACCCACATGACCGCCATCCTGCGCAAGCTGGCCGTCCCCTCCCGCACCGCGGCGGCCGCCCGTGCCCGGACCCTGCGCGCCGTCCCGTCCTCACGGGGTCCCTAGACGTCGAAGACGCGCAGGAGGTGGTTCCAGCCGCAGCCGGGGCAGACCTCGACGACGTAGCAGCGGTAGGTGCCCTTGCGGCGGGTGACCTTGGCCAACTCGGCCTTGTCCCGCACGCAGCGACCGGCGGGGCCGAGGTAGGAGCCGAACACGTAGCTGACCAGCTTGAGCTTCTCCTCCTCGCAGATCGGGCAGTCCAGCTCGGAGGTGGCGTCGACGTGGTCGCGGGCCACGCGGAGCAGTTCGGGGTGGGCGTCGCAGACCTCGTGGCGGGCCAGGCGGCCCTTGCGGTACTCGGCCAGGAGGCCCTGGCGCGCCAGCCGGTAGTCGACGGTGCCGCCGTGCTCACTGCCCCGGATGGCCTCGACCCGGAAGGTCACCGGCGCGAGCTTAGGAGGTGTGCCGCGAGGCGCACCTCCGGCGGGGTGGGCAAGGACCCGACCCGCACCGCGATGAGGCCGACGCCGAAGAGCCGACCAGCAACCCCAGGAGGTGTGCCGCGAGGCGCACCTCCGGCGGGGTGGGCAGGGACCCGCCCCGCACCGCGATGAGGCCGACGCCGAAGAGCCGACCAGCAGAGCACGACCCCGGTGGCCGGGAGACGCTAGAAACCAGGCGATGGGTGAGGACACCACCGACGGGGAGCACCCCGCCCGCGCCGCCTCCCACCGGTCCATGGCTGCGGTGGAGGCGGGCGACCGCGAGGGCTGGCTGGCCCTCTTCGCCGACGACGCCGTGGTGGAGGACCCCATCGGGCCCTCACCCCTCGACCCCACCGGGGCGGGCCGGCACGGCCGGGCCGCCATCGCCGCCTTCTGGGACGAGGTCATCAGCTCGGGGGCGATCGCCTTCGAGATCCGCGAGTCCTACGCCGTGGGCGACGAGTGCGCCAACGTCGGGCGCATCACCACCACCTTCCCCGACGGCGGTCGCTCGATCGTCGAGGGGGTCTACACCTACCGGGTCGGCCCCGACGGTCGCATCGTCGCCCTCCGGGCCTTCTGGGAGTTCGACGCCATGCGCTACGAGGCCCCGTGAGCACCGCCGAGTTCGAGTACGGCCCCGACATCCCGGGCGAGACCGAGCTGCGCCTGGTCGGCCCGGTGGCCGGCAAGCGCATCCTCGTGCTGGGCGCCCGGCGCACCGACGCCATCCTCTCCCTGGCCCGCAACGAGGCCAAGGTCATCGTGGTCGACCACCACTCCCGACGGGTCGACCGGGCCCGCGAGGCCTGCGAGACCGCCGAGGTCCGGGTCGAGTTCCACCGCACCGACCTGGCCGACCTGGCCTTCCTGCGGGGCGACTCCATCGACACCGCGTTGTCGGTGTCGGCCCTGGCCGAGGTCGAGGACCTCAACCGGGTCTTCCGCCAGGTCCACCGGGTGCTCGTGGCCAACGCCGCCCTGGTCCTGTCCCTGCCCCACCCCGCCTTCGCCACCCTCGACCTCGACTCGGGCGAGCCCCCCCGGCTGGGTCGGCGCTACGGCGACGGCGAAGCCCTCCCCGGCCGGGTCGACGGCGTCGAGGCCGAGTGGTCCCACTCCCTGGGCGGGCTGTTCACCAGCCTGACCCGGGCCAAGTTCCGGGTCGACACCCTGCTCGAGCCCGAGCCCGGCCCCGGCGCCGCCCGGGCCCCCGGCTGGATCCCCGCCCGGGCGTGGCTGCCGCCCACCCTCGTGCTGCGGGCCCGCAAGGAGGGCATCTAGCCGGTGTGGCCGTGCCCGGTCTGCGGCGCCGATCCCGACGCCGTCGGCCGCGGTGAGCTGGGGCCCCACCTCGTCGAGCAGGCCGGTCGACTGGCCCTGCGCCTGACCGAGCACCCGGTCGGCTACCTGCGGGCGCACCCCGTCGAGGGCCAGTGGTCGGCCCTGGCCTACGGCTGTCACGTGCGGGACCTGCTCATCCTCCAGCGGGAGCGGGTGACCCGGGCCCTGGTCGACGAGCGGCCCACCTTCGCCGGGATGGACCCCGATCGGCGGGCCGTCGACGGCCGCTACGACGAGGCCGACCCCGACACCGTCGCCGCCGCCCTGGTCGCCGCCGCCGAGGGCCTGGCCGACGTCCTCGCCGGCCTCGACGCCGACGGCTGGGCCCGGTCGACCGTGTACCCCTCTCCGCCGCCGCCCACCGACCGGGACCTCGACTGGATCGCCCGCAACACGGTCCACGAACTGGCCCACCACCTGGCCGACGTCGACCGGCTCCTCGACCTCACCCTGGGGACGGGCTGAGCGGACCGGGCCGGTGCCGGAACGCGAAACGGGGCCCCGTCGGGGGCCCCGGATCGAGCATCACCACCATTCGATCTCCGCACCGCAGCCCTTCCCTCAAGCTCCGGCTTCGCCTGGCCGATGCCTTCTTGGACTGCGGTGCGTCGTGGGATCACTATGGCATCGGCGAGGGGCGACTTCATGGGCCATTCGGCTCATTTCGCCGCGCCCGACCGCTGCTCCCACCAGGTGTCGAGGCGTCGGTAGGCCTCGTCCTCGCCCAGCGGCCCCTCGTCGAGCCGGGCCTCGAGCAGCATCTTCAGGGCATCGCCCACGTCGCGGCCGGGCTGGAGGCCCAGGTGGTCCATGACCTGGCGCCCGTCGAGGTCGGGCCGGATGGCCTTCAGCTCCTCGGCCGCCTCCAGCTCGGCGATACGGGCGACGAGGTCGTCCATCCGCCGGGCCAGGCGTTCGGCCTTGCGGCGGTTGCGGGTGGTGCAGTCGCAGCGGGTCAGCTCGATGAGACGGTCCAGTTGGTCGCCGGCGTCGCGCACGAAACGGCGGACGGCCGAGTCGGTCCAGCCGTCGCCCTCGCCGTAGCCGTGGAAGCGCAGGTGCATCCGGACCAGGTGGGTGACGATGTCGGTGTCCTCGTTGCCGTAGCGCAGCGCGGTCATCCGGTCGCGGGTCATGCGGGCCCCCACCACCTCGTGGTGGTGGAACATCACGCCATTGGGCCCGAACGAGCGGGTCTTGGGCTTGCCGATGTCGTGGAAGAGGGCCGCCAGGCGCAGCAGGCGGTCCGGGGAGGTGTTGGCCACCACGGCGATGGTGTGGGCCAGCACGTCCTTGTGCTGGTGGATGGGGTCCTGCTCGAGGCGCATGGCGGCCAGCTCGGGCAGGAACTCCTCGGCCAGACCGGTCTCGACGAGGAACCAGAGCCCGGCGGAAGGGTCGTCGACCACCATGAGCTTGTCCAGCTCGTCGCGGACGCGCTCGGCCGAGACGATGGCCAGGCGGTCGCCCATCTCGGCCACGGCCCGCACCAGCTCGGGCACCGGCTCCAGCCCGTAGCCAGCGACGAAGCGGGCGGCCCGCAGCATGCGCAATGGGTCGTCGCTGAACGACACGTGGGGGTCGAGGGGCGTGCGCAGGCGCCCGGCGGCCAGGTCGACGGCGCCGTCGAAGGGGTCGATCAGGCTCGGATCACCCCGGCCCACCTCGAGGGCCATGGCGTTGACCGTGAAGTCCCGCCGGGAGAGGTCGGCGTCGACCTCGGAGGCGAAGGTGACCTCGGGCTTGCGGGACTCGGGCAGGTAGGCCTCGGCCCGGTGGGTCGTGACCTCGACCTGCCAGTCGCCCCGCTTGGCCCCGATGGTCCCGAAGCGCTCGCCCTGGGTCCACAGGGCGTCGACGACCGGGCCCAGCAGGGCCTTGGTCTGTTCCGGGCGGGCGTCGGTGGCGAGGTCGATGTCGCGGTCGCCGAGGTCGCGGTCGAGCAGCAGGTCGCGCACCACCCCACCGACCAGGTAGAGGCGGTGGCCCTCGGCGACGAAGCGCTCGGCGATCGGCGCCACGACGTCAAGCACCGGCTGCAGTCGGGGCGGGATCACGCGCCGTCCCCCTGCTCGAGGGCGGCGTCGTGGACCCGGCTGACCACCCCGAGCACGTCGCGGCCCGGGCCCGAGTCGGTGGGTGCCTCGGGGTGGACCCGCTCCCCCGCCAGGGCGGCCACCGTCGCCTCGGTGCAGGAGGCCAGGGCCTCGAGGTCGTAGCCCCCCTCGAGGAAGGCCACCCGGCGGCCGGCCGGCACCAGGTCCAGCAGCGCGGTGGTGACGTCCGCGTAGTCGCCGGCGCTCAGGCCCAGGTCGGTGATCGGGTCCCGGCGGTGGGCGTCGAAGCCCACCGACAGCAGCAACCACGTGGGGGCGAACCGGGCCACGATCGGCGCCAGCACCTCGTCGACCGCGGCGCGGTAGACGTCGCCGGTGGCCCCCGCGGGCAGCGGCAGGTTGACGGTGGCGCCCCGGGCGTCGGGGCCGCCGGTCTCCTGTACCCGGCCGGTGCCCGGGTACAGCGGGT
>CAYTJS010000259.1:0-5560 GCA_964438115.1 uncultured Iamiaceae bacterium | reverse complement strand
GCCTCGTCGACGCCGTCGGCGGTGGCCCGGACCACCGCGGCGGTGCCCTCGACCATCCCGGTGAAGGCGGCCACCTGCCGACCCACGACGGGCACCGCCTCGAGGGGGGTCAGCCAGGGACCGTCGACCAGGGCGGCGGCCCGGTCGAGGTCGGCCCCGGCCCGGTCCAGGCGCTGCGACGCGGTGCCGTCGAGGAGGTCGCCGGGGCCGACGTCGCCCTGCAGCGAGCGCAGGTCACCGGCCGCCGACCCGGCCAGCACCGCGGCGGCGAGCAGCAGGAGGGCGCAGAAGGCCAGGTAGCCCCCGAGGGCCCACAGGACGCGGCGGGTCCACCGCCGGCGGGGCGGGGGCGGGGCGGCCGGCGGGGTCGCCGCCGCCGTCGGGTCGGGCGCCTCGGGGCGCGCCAGGGCCACCATCACGGTTCCTGTCGGCCGTAAGCCTCCCAGGCGGAGGGGTGCGGGGGGCCGCGACCCCGGCGGCGGGACCTCAGGGGTACGGCGTGAAGGGGGCGCAGAGGGCGTTGACCTCGGCCCGCACCCCGGCGAGGGCGTCGTCGTCGGCCCGCTCACGCAGGGCCCGGGCCAGCAGGGCGGCGATGGTGGCCATCTCGCCCGCGCCCATGCCCTGGGTGGTGACCGCCGGCGTCCCCAGGCGCAGGCCGCTCGTCACGAACGGCGAGCGGGGGTCGTCGGGGATGGTGTTGCGGTTGAGGGTGATGCCGGCCCGGTCGAGCACCGTCTGGGCCTCCTTGCCGGTCAGCTCCTCGTCGAAGGAGCGGAGGTCGACGAGCAGGAGGTGGTTGTCGGTGCCCCCCGAGACCAGCCGGAACCCCTCGCCGCCGAGGGCGGCGGCCAGGGCGGCGGCGTTGGCGACGATGCCGGCGGCGTAGTCCTTGAACTCGGGCTGCATTGCCTCGCGGAAGGCCACGGCCTTGGCGGCGATGACGTGCTCGAGGGGTCCACCCTGCATGCCGGGGAACACCGCCTTGTCGATGGCGGCGCCATGCTCCTCGCGGGTGAGGATGCAGCCGCCCCGGGGGCCGCGCAGGGTCTTGTGGGTGGTGAAGGTGACGATGTCGGCGTAGGGCACCGGGTCGGGGTGGGCGCCGCCGGCGATGAGCCCGGCGATGTGGGCGGCGTCGAACATGAGCAGGGCCCCGACCTCGTCGGCGATGGCCCGCAGCGGCTCGGGGTCGATGCGGCGGGGGTACGCCGTGGCCCCGGCGATGATCATCTTCGGCTGCTCGGCCCGGGCCAGGTCGCGGATGGCGTCGTAGTCGAGGCGCTCGTCGCTGGGGGTCACGCCGTAGGCGACGAAGTCGTAGAGGCGGCCGCTGATGTTGACCGGGGACCCGTGGGTCAGGTGGCCGCCGTGGTCCAGGCTCATGCCCAGGACCTTGTCACCGGGTTCGAGCAGGGCCTGGTAGACGGCCACGTTGGCGTTGGCCCCCGAGTGGGGCTGGACGTTGGCGTGGTCGGCGCCGAAGAGCTCGCAGACCCGGCGCCGGGCCAGGTCCTCGACCTCGTCGATGACCTGGTTGCCGCCGTAGTAGCGCTTGGACGGGTAGCCCTCGCTGTACTTGTTGGTGAGCACCGATCCGGTCGCCTCGAGGACGGCGGGCGAGGTGAAGTTCTCCGACGCGATGAGCTGCAGCGTCGTGTTCTGGCGCTCGAGCTCCTGGTCGAGGAGGTCGAACAGCTCGGTGTCGCGGCTGGTGGGCCAGGTCATGGGGTGGTGCTCCGGAGGGGGTGGGGGGTGGTCACGGGCCACAGCCCGTCGGCGACGCTGTCGACCAGGCTGACGAGATCGTCGGCGCAGCGACGGTAGGCGCGGAGGCTGCGGCCGTAGGGATCGGCGACGTCGTCGGCGGGCGAGGCGCCGAGGTGGTCGTCGGGGCGGCGGTCGGCGCTGAGGCTCAGCAGCCACCGGCCGAGGTCGACGTCGTCGGGCCGGGGGCCGGCGGCAGTGGTGCGCCGGGCCAGCTCCCGGAGGGTGAAGGACCGGGGCCAGACCTCACGGTCGAGCAGGGCCGCCTCCCGCACGTGACGGCGCTCCATGCCGACGACGAGGTCGGCGGCGGCCAGGAGCTCGGGCGTCATGCGCCGGCTGCGGTGGTCGGCGAGGTCGAGGCCCCGCTCGGCCATGAGCGTGGCCGAGTGCTCCGAGGCCGGCCGGCCCTCCTCGAGCAGCCCCGCCGAGTGGACGCGGGCGTCGATGCCCCGGCCCGCCAGGGCGTCGGCCAGCAGCACCTCGGCCATCGGGGAGCGGCAGATGTTGCCCGTGCACAGAACGAGGACGTCGATCCCTGGATTCTACGGAGGGGCGCTCTCCCTCTACGGTGCCCCGGCGTGAGCCTCGATCCCCGTACCCCGGTCCTCGTCGGCGTCGGTCAGGTCACCCAGCGGGTGGACCAGGGTGCCGCGTCCCTGGAGCCGGTCGACCTGATGGCCGAGGCGGCGCGGCAGGCCGAAGCCGACGCCGGCGCCACCCTGCTCGGCGCCGTCGACACCGTCGCCTACGTCGCCCCACTGTCCTGGCCCTACGGCGACCCGGCCCGGCTGGTTGCCGAGAAGGTCGGCGCCGGTGGCGCCCGCACGGTACTGACCACCCCGGGCGGCAACAGCCCCCAGGCCCTGCTCCACTGGGCAGCCGACGAGGTCGTCGCCGGCCGGGCCGACCTGGTGGTCCTCGGCGGGGCCGAGGCGTGGCGCAGCGCCCGCCTGCTCCGCAAGGCGGGCCAGGAGACGGGCTGGGCGGCACAGGGCGAGGACGTGGCCCCCGACGTGGGCGTGGGCGCCGACCTCGACATGATCGGCCCGGCCGAGGCGGCGATCGGCCTGGGGCTGCCCATCCAGGTGTACCCGATGTTCGACGTCGCCCTCCGGGCGGCCGAGGGCTGGTCGGTGGCCGAGCACCGGGCCCGCATCGGCGCCCTCTACGCCCGGTTCAGCGCGGTGGCCGCCGCCAACCCGTACGCCTGGAACCGCACGACCTACACCGCCGACGAGGTCATCGTGCCCACCGCCGAGAACCGCCTCGTCGGCGCCCCGTACACCAAGCGGGTCAACAGCTACGAGATGGTCGACCAGGGGGCGGCGCTGGTGCTGTGCTCGGTCGCCCGGGCCGAGGCCCTGGGCGTCGACCGGGACCGCTGGGTCTTCCCCCACAGCGGCGCCGAGGCCAAGGAGCCGTATGTCTCGGTGCGGCCCACCCTGGCGTCGTCACCGTCGATGGCCGCCGCCGGGGGGGCCGCCCTCGACCTGGCCGGCACCGACATCGACGGCGTCGCCCACCTCGACCTCTACTCGTGCTTCCCCTCGGCCGTGCTCCAGGCCGCCCGGGCCCTCGGGGTCGACGACGAGCGGCCGCTGACCGTGACCGGCGGGATGAGCTTCTTCGGGGGCCCGTGGAACGACTACGTGAGCCACTCGATCGCCACCATGGTCGAGGTCCTGCGGGCCCACCCCGGCGACCTGGGCCTCGTCTCGGGCAACGGTGGCCTGACCAGCAAGCAGGCCTACGGGGTGTACGGCACCGAGCCGCCCGCCGCCGGCTGGCGCTGGTCCCGGCCCCAGGCCGAGGTCGACGCCGCCGGCACGATCCCCGTGCACCCGGACCACGACGGGCCGGTGACCCTCGAGACCTACACCGTGATGCACGACCGGGACGGCACGCCGGTGGCCGCCTTCGCCGCCACCCGCACCCCCGACGGCGGCCGGGCGTGGGGCACCACCGACGATGCGGACGTGTGCGCCACCCTCCTCGAGGACACCGAGCACGTGGGCGACCCCGCCCACCGGGCGGCCGACGGCCGCCTGTCGCTGTAGTCGCTCAGGCGGTCACCCGGTCAGCGGTCGCGGTTCTCCTGGGCCCGGGCGTTCAGCACAGACATCACCCGCTGGCTGGCCTTGGGCAGCTCGTCGAGCAGGGCCCGGAAGGCCCGGGTGTCGAAGGCCAGCAGCCGCATGGGGGTCTCGGCGATCACCGTCGCCGACCGGGGGCGGTGGTCGACCAGGGCCATCTCGCCCACCATCGAGCCCGCCTCCAGCGTGACGGCGTGCTCGCCGCCGAAGTAGACGCCGGCGCTGCCCTCGAGGATGACGTAGCACTCCTGACCGGGGCGGCCCTGGTCCATCAGCTCGGCCCCGGCCTCGGCCTCCACCTAGTCGGCCAGCTCGGCCACGCGGGCCAACTCGTCGGGCGTGAAGCCCTCGAAGAACGCGACCCCGCCGAGGTGGGCGGCTGCCGCCTCCTGCTCGGCCTTCTTGCGTGAGAACATCGGCATCTCCCCGGCTCGGACCGCCGGATCGTAGACCACCCCCGACCCCTGCGGTCGCGGGGCGGTCCGACCAGTGGGGACGACGGCTACTCGGTCCGGAGGTCGGCGGCCGGCCGGATGCGTCCAGCCAGTCGGCCCGGGACAACGGAGAGGAGCACCGCCACCAGGAGCGAAGCGGGGGCGAGGGCCAGGACCACGATGGGGGTGGTGGGGTCCACCCCCGCGCCGGTGCCCCCGATGAAGGCGGCCCAGAGCGACCTTCCCAACGCGACCCCCACCGGCAGGCCGACCGCCACGGCCACCGCCGCGACCGCCACCGCGTGCCATCGCCACACCGCGGCGACCTGGCGCCGCACCAGGCCGAGGGCCCGGAGCACCGCCACCTCGCGTCGCCGCAACCCCAGGGCCGTGACCAGGTTGAGGGCGAGGGTGACCAGCGCGAGGCCGGCCAGCACCGCACCGACCAGGAGTGGGGTGCCGCGCAGGCCCGAGACGTTGCGGATCGCCGGGGGCTCCAGGTCGTCGACCACGCACCCGGGCTGGATGCAGTTGGGGTCGACCGCACCGAGGTCCGCCGCCAGATCGGCGGCGGCCACCGCCGGGACCGTCCCGTCGACCAGGTCCACCAGGTACGCCGTGTACCGGCCCCCCACCGTCGGATCGGCGGTCACCGCCGCAGGGACGATCGCGCCCTCACCCAGGTCGGTGGTGGCGAAGGCCCCGGCCCCAAGCCCGGGGAGGACCGCCAGGCCCACCACCCGCGCCCGGTAGCGATCCTCCGAACGGGCCAGCCCGACGGTCACCTCGTCACCGGGCCCGACCCCGAGGTCGGCCGCGGTGCGGGCGCCGAGCACCACCTCGTCCCCGACCACCGCCGGGCGGCCCGCGACCAGACGGGGGTGGACGCTGCCGACCTGGAAGTCGAGGCCCACGGCGGGCACCTCGGTCTCGGCGCCGCCCGCGGCGATGGCCAGGCGGCCGTAGTTGATCCCCGACCAGCCCTCGACCTCCGGGCGGTCGAGGAGCGTCCGGGCCGAGGCGGTCGGCACCGCCGTGAACCCCGAACCGACGAGGAGGTCCCAGTTCCAGCCGTACGACGCCGGCGTCTCGACGAGGCGGGTGAGGTTGGCGCCGAAGGTCAGGGCGGTCGCGGTGGCCGCCACCGCCACTGCCGCCGCGACCAGGGCCCCCGCCGTGGCCAGGGCCCGGGGACCGCGCTCGGGCACCACCGCCGTCCCCACGCCGATGATGAGCAGCGTGGGCAGGCCGGCCAACTGTTGC
>CAYTJS010000258.1:0-5589 GCA_964438115.1 uncultured Iamiaceae bacterium | reverse complement strand
CGATGGCGTCGACCAGACCGGCCATCATCACGTCGTCGACGGCGTTGCGCTTGTCGGGGCGGTCGAGGGTCAGGCGCAGGACCCCGTCGTCGAGGGCCACCTGCAGCCCGGGCACCGGCTCGTAGGTCACGACGGCTCCTCCTGGTCGGCCCGGTCGGCCCGGTCACCGTGGGCGAACTGGTCGGCGATGGCGGCGATCCCCGAGGCCAGGTCGCCGGCCCCGCCCGGCGGGTCGGGCAGGCGCACCGGTCCGCGCTCGCGGCTGGGCAGCAGGATCGTGGCGTGGCCGGGCGTGGTCACCTCGCCCCGCTGGTTCTCGGCCACGAGGTCGAGGTCGACCGCGGGCCGGTCACCCTCGGCCAGGTAGCGACGGGTCACGGTGCCCCGCAGCCACTGGGTGTCGCCCACGTAGTTGAAGCGCCGGAACTCGCAGTCGAGCTTCCACAGCCAGGCGTCGTCGCCCATCCAGTCGGTGCACAGGTGGATCAGCCAGGTCTCGCGCATGCGCCCGTAGTCGAAGGTGGTGGGGTTGCCCGAGCGGCGGGCGAACTCGGGGTCCCAGTGCACCCGCTGCATGACGTCGGGGACGTTGTTCGGGTCGCGGTGGAAGAAGCGGGGTACCCGCTGCCGGTTCCGGGCCCCGAGCCGCAACGGCTTCACGCCGTAGAGGCCCATGCCCATGCCCACGTGCCAGCAGACGATGTCGGTGACCTGGAGCGGGCCCTTCACCATCGGGCCCACGACGTCGCCCTCGGCCACGTCCTCCCACCAGCGGGGCTCGGCCCCCCGGGAGGCCTCGGCCAGGTACTGCTCGGTGATGGCGTCGATGGCCTCGTCGGTGTAGGGCTCGACCACGACGGCGTCGTACTTCTTGGCCTCGCGGGCCTTGCGCCGCTCGGTGCGGATCATCAACCGGCACTGGGCCGACAGCAGGGGGCCACCGACCTCCTGGAACACCTGCCCCGTCCACTCGTGCACGGCCCGGCCGGCGAACTCGGAGGCCTTGTCGTGCACCCCGACCAGGGCGTTGCGGCGGGCGACGCGCCGGTCGGGGCCGAGCGGCGCCCACCACTCCCGGGCGCTGGCCGAGTAGAAGGCGTGGACGCCCCGGAGCGGGTCGCCCTTCATCAGGTCGCGGTGTTCGGCGGCGACCTCGGTCACCTCGTCCTCGCCGATCAGGGTGTCGCCGCCGACCAGCACCGGCGAGGCGATGGGCTCGCCCCACCGGGTGGTGGGGCCGTGGGCGGGGTCGCACCACAGCGGGTTGTCGTCGCCGTAGGCCTCGGCCACGTGGCGGAAGGCGTCGGTGCCCGGCCGCAGGTAGTGCGGCGGCTGCGGGTGGGGCTCGGGGATGCCGATGCGGGCGCGCAGGCGCGCCACTGCCTCGTCGGTGATCTCCCCCGTGGTGTCCCCCATGGCCTCAGCCGGCGCGGAAGGCCCGGTCGACGATCTCGTGCAGGTCGGCCAGGGCCAGCCGCTCACCCGAGCCGTCGCCCACCACCGCCGGGTCGGTGGACTGGTAGGCGGCCACCAGGCCCGAGAGCAGCCGGGCCAGCACCGCCGGGTCGCCGGCCCGGAGGGTGCCCGCCGCCCGGCCCCGCTCGAAGACCCCGGCCTGCACGGCCATGGCCCGCTCGAAGTTGGCGGCCAGGGCCGACGACGGCAACTCGGTCTCGGCCCGGGTCACGCTGGAGGTGCGCAGGTAGAGGCGCCCGAAGTGGGGGTGGGCCCGGAAGAACTCGACCTCGTAGTCGACGAGGGCGTGGAGCTGGGCGACGGCGTCGTCGCCGGTCGTGGCCACCGCCTCGAGGCCGGGCATGAACTCCTCGCCCCGGCGCAGGAACACACTGAGGAAGAGGTCGTCCTTGTTCTCGAAGAACGAGTACACGGAGCCGACCGAGAACTCGGCCAGCTCGGCGATCTCCTTCAGCGTGGTGTCGTGGAAGCCCTTGGCCCCGAAGACCTCCTCGGCGGCGTCGAGCAGCTGGGTGCGACTGAGGTCGGCCTGGAGCTGGCGTCGCTGCTCGCGGCGGCTGGTCGTGGTGGGCACGACCGCAGGCTACGTCGTGGCGTTCAGTCGAGTGAAGCTAGGTTCAGCAGGATGGACGAGACGCCCCGCCCCCCGGCGGGTGACTGGCTGGGCACCCCGTACCTGCGGCTCGAGCGGCACGGGTCCCTGGCCACGGTCACTGTCGACCGCCCCGACAAGCGCAACGCCCTCAGCCCGGCCATGTACTTCGGCCTGCGCTACGCCGTCGACCGCCTGAACGCCGACGACACCCTGGCCGGCCTGCTGATCACCGGCAGCGGCGACGTGTTCATCCCCGGTGGCGACATGGGGGGCGACAACACCGACGGCTGGGCCGACCTGCCCGGCCTGCTGGGCATGGACAACACGCCCTTCGACACCATCCGCCGCTCCCCCAAGCCCGTCGTGTGCGCCGTGAACGGGCTGGCGCAGGGCGGCGGGATGATGATCGCCATGCTGGCCGACCTCACCGTGGCCTCGGACCGGGCCACGTTCCGGGCCCCCGAGCTGTTCCGGGGCATCGCCGACACCCACTACGGCCAGATCCTGCCCCGGCAGGTCGGCCCGGCCCGGGCCCGCGACCTGCTGCTCACCGGTCGCACCCTCGACGCCGCCGAGGCCGAGGCCTGGGGCCTCGTCGCCCGGGTCGTCCCCCACGAGGAACTGCTCCCGACGGCGACCGACGCCCTGCGCTGGGCCTGTCGCACCGGCCCCGAGGCCCGGGCCGCGGTGAAGAAGGTGATGGACCGCTTCTACGGCGCCTACGACCGCGAGGCCATGGACGCCAGCCTGAAGGGGGCCGAGATGGCCGAGGGCTACCGGGCCTTCAAGGAGCGTCGCCCCCCGGCCTGGATCCCCCCCGACCTCCACGACGACGACCTCGGCCGGATCTGACCTCGAGGCAGTGGCCCCCCGTTCCGGGGGGCTGACGCCTCGACCCCCGCAGGCCGATCGACCTCGAGGCAGTGGCCCCCCGTTTCGGGAGGCTGACGACTCGGACCTGTCGGCGCCGCTAGAGGGCGTCGAGGGGGAGACGGTCGGCGACCTCGGGTTGGCGGCCGATGCGCAGGGGGCTGAGGGGGGCGTCGACGAGGAGCTGACGGCGCCAGTCGGCGCCCAGGGCCAGGGTGGTCGACCGCCAGGTGGCCAACGGGCCGTCGTCGGGGTCGAGCCAGGCCCGCTCCAGGTCGGCCCAGGCCGACCACGAGGGCAGGGCCCACAGCAGGATCGCCTCGGAGTCGTTGACGCCGGTCACCCGGAACGTGGCCACGTTCTCGGCGTCGAGGGCGGCGTGGGCGGGCACGGCCTGCTCGCGGACCGCCGCCAGGAACTCCCCCACCGCCCCGGGCGGCACGGTGACCAGCTCGTGGGCGTAGACCTCGCCCCGGACCCCGGCGGCGTTGAGCTCGGTGATCGTGCGGGTCCAGGGCTCGGGGACGACGATGCGGTCGACGCCGCCCCGGCGGAACTGCGCCGCCTCGGCCCACCACTCGGCCAAGGACGGGTCCTGGTGGGAGGCGTGGCCCAGCTCGTGCTCGAAGTCGGCGACGAGGGCGTCCCAGTCGGGCAGCTCCCACAGGTTGACCACCTCGGGCCAGCGCCCGGTCGAGCCCACCGTGGCGAACACCCCGAAGCAGAGCTGGCGCCGCTCCTCGCGGGCCTGGGGGCACCAGTTGGCCGTCATGTGGTGGACGTAGCGGGCGCGGTGGTGCCCGATGACGTCGATGAACTCGTGGATGTAGACGCTGTGGTTGGCCACGGCCCGCTGTCCTCCGTCCTCGCCCCTCAGGCCCGGTTCGAGGGCCACTCGGGCCGGTGGTAGCCGTCGAAGCGCAGCTCGCCGCCCCGCAGCTCGCGGATGGTGAGGAAGTCGCCCTTGTAGCCGTGGCGGTCCCAGGGCCCGAACTGGAGGTAGGTGCCGGGGCCGCCGTTGGTCGCCGGCATCCAGCGGATGCGCTCCATGCCCTCCTTCACCCAGCGGGGCTCGGGGATGGCGGCGTTGCCGATGCCGTGGACGGCCACCCGGGCCGTGTCGTAGGCCAGGGCCACGACGACGTTGCGCGACACCCGGCCGAAGCGGCGCTCGAAGCGCTCGATCATGGCGTTGTAGTTCGGGTTGGCCCCGTCTTCGCCCAGCTGGTCGACGCCGTGCCAGCCCTCGAGGCCCTCGGCCCAGGCGTTGGAGTTCGAATAGAACATGAACGCCGTCCCCATCACCCGGGGTGGGTCCCAGTCGAGGGCCTTCAGCGCCTCGGCGAAGTGGAACGTGGCGTACCCGTACCCGCCGTAGTAGAGGCCTTCGACCCCGAGGTCCCGCATCAGCGCCAGGTCGTCCTGCAGTCCGCGGGGGTTGGGCTCGAGCTTGACCTCCCGCAGCACCTTGAGGCCCTGGGCCCGGGCCTCGTCCCGGAAGAAGTCGGCGTAGTCCCGCCCCGACGAGCCCTGCTCCCAGAACATGCCCACCTTCTCGAGGCCCCGGCCGGCCAGCCACTGGGCGCACATCACGCCCTCGGTGGGGATGTCGCCGTTGGCCACGGTGAAGCAGTACTCCGAGGCGTAGCGCAGGGCGCCGGTCCAGCCGACGGAGGGGACCTGCAGCTCGTTGACCAGGTCCTGCACGACCAGGCAGTTGTCGCTGATCATGGGGCCCAGCACGACGACGCAGCCCTGCTCGACCAGCCACCGGTACCCGTCGAGCACCTTGCGGTGGTTCTCGCGGGGCAGGCCCCGGGCGTCGGCCACGACCAGCTCGATGGGACCGCGGGTGTACACGCCCTCGTTCATGGCGTCCTCGACGGCGAGGATGGTGGGGTCGATCCAGTCGGCCAGCAACTGGCCGATGTCCATGTCGACGAGGATCCCGATCTTCACCGGCTCCCAGGGGTCGCCCTGGGTGCGCACGCCCCGGGTCGGGGGGTAGGTGACGATGCCGGCCACGGCCCGGTCGCCGATCGCGCCGCCGCCCTCGTACCACTGGGAGGCCTGCCCGCCGTCGCCCTCGAGGTGGGCGCGGGTGCCGGCGGCGACGTTGGTGACCGCCCGGTCCTCCTCGGCGATGCCGAAGTCGACGGGCTCGGGGAACATGCGGTTCACGTACTCGGGCACGGCGCGGGACCCTAGTCCAGGTTCAGCGGACTGAACTATGGTTCAGCCCATGAGCCCCGTGAACGCCGACGACCTGATCCTGGTGAGCGTGGACGACCACCTGGTCGAACCGCCGGGCCTGTTCGACGCCCACATCCACGAGCGCTTCGCCGACCGGGCGCCGCGGGTGGTGCACACCGAGCGGGGCGACGACGTGTGGGTGTTCGAGGGCCAGACCATCCCCAACATCGGGCTCAACGCCGTCGCCGGCCGCCCCAAGGAGGAGTACGGCATCGAGCCGACGGCCTTCGACGAGATCCGCCCCGGCACCTGGGACGTCGACGAGCGCATCAAGGACATGAACGCCGGCGGCCTGCTCGGCTCGATGAACTTCCCGTCGTTCCCGGGCTTCTCCGGGCGTCTCTTCGCCAACTGCGAGGACAAGGACCTGGCCCTGGCCGTGCTGCAGGCCTACA
>CAYTJS010000257.1:0-5628 GCA_964438115.1 uncultured Iamiaceae bacterium | reverse complement strand
GGGCCCGGTACCGCGCCCGCAGCGCCTCCTTCCATTCGCCGCGGGCCTCGTGCTCCTCGGCCTCGGCCCGCCACTCGGCCGGGGTCCGGCGGTGGACCCCCGCCACCACCACGCCGACGCGCCGGTCGACCTGGACGGTGCGGCCCAGGCGGGTGGTGAACCAGATGACGGCGACCACGGCCAGGATCAGCACCGCCCAGCCGAGCAGGGAGCCGGCGCTGCCCGAGAAGGCCTCGGCCAGGATCTGGCCGACCAGGTCGAGCACCTCCTGACGGGCCCGCTCGATCAGGCTGGGCTCGGGCTGGGAGAACTCGGGACGGGCGACGATCTCGTCGGCCAGGCGGCGGATCTCCTCGGCGTTCACCGGGGGAGGTGACGGTCGGCGGCGTAGGCCAGGTCGAGGCCCTCACGGCGGATCCGGAGGTCGAGGTAGAAGAGCACGGTGGCGGCGCCCACCACGGTGGTCGACACCATCTGGGTGATGATCGCCCCCACCCCGAGGGCGATCCACCCCAGGTCGGGGCCGAGCACCAGGCCGAGCAACTGCGGCCCGATCCCCAGCACCTGGCCCAGCACCGAGGCCACCAGGCCCGAGAGCAGGGCGAAGCCCAGGGCGGGCCAGAAGCGGCCGCCGGCGAGCCGGGCCGAGCGCCCCATCCCGGCGAAGGGCCCGATCTCCTCGACCACGATGGCGGGGGCCGTCACCAGGAACAGGGCCATGGCCACGACGGTGCCGATGCCCAGGGTGAAGAAGCCGGCCACCTCGAGGACGTGGACGAAGAACCAGCCCCCGAGCAGGGCCGGGCTCCGGCGCCACAGGCGCAGCAGCACCGCCTTCAGCCCGGGGCTGCTGCCCGCGTACCAGTGGGTCACCATCACGGCGATGCCGGCGGCGATCAGGGTCTGCCCCACCGAGCCGCCCACCGTCGACAGCAGCGAGCCCCAGGTCTGACCGGCGGTGGTGGTCGTGGTGCCCGACCCGGCCAGGGACTCCTCGATGAGCTGGTCGAGGTCGGCCAGGGCGTCGCGGTTGAGGAAGGCCACGACCAGCTGGACGGGGACGATGAACACCGCCGCCAGGGCCAGGACGGTGCGGGGGGCGGCCCGCAGGACGTTGAACCCGCCGTCGAGCAGGTCGCCCATGGTCATGGGCCGCAGCGGCACGGGGAGGTCGGGCACCGCCTCGGCCGCAGGATCGGCCACCGCCGGCTGCGGGTCGGGGGCGCCGGTCACGATCGGCCCGGTCGCCTCGATCGGGGCGGTGGGGGCCACGGCCTCGGGGGCGGCCCAGGCCCGGTCGTCGCCGCCCGCCTCGTCCCTCCCCTGCTCGTCGGGCCCCATCGGGCGCCAGTCTGCCAAGGACCCGGCGGCGGCGCCGGGACCCGGCCCCCGGTGCACGGCGCGGGGGTCGCCCTGGGCCAGACTGGGCGCGGTGGCGCGGACCGGACCGACGGCCTACGGCGAGGCGTTCGCCGACGTCTACGACGACTGGTACGCCCAGGTCTCCGACGTCGACGCCACCGTGGCCGCCGTCGCCCACCGGGCCGCCGGCGGGCCCGTCCTCGAGCTGGGCGTGGGCTCCGGGCGGCTGGCCCTGCCCCTGGCCGCCGCCGGCGTCGAGGTCTGGGGCCTCGACGCCTCGTGGTCGATGCTGGCCCGCCTGGCCCGCAAGCCCGGCGGACGCCGGGTCCGGGCCGTGCTGGGCGACATGGCGGCGCCGCCGTTGCGGGCCGACGGCCGCTTCGCCGTGGTCTTCTGCGCCTTCAACACCTTCTTCAACCTGGCCACCGAGGCCGAGCAGGCCGCCTGCCTGGCCTGGTCGGCCGCCGCCGTGGCCCCCGGGGGCGTGGTGGCCGTCGAGGCCTTCGTGCCGGCCGGCGCCGAGGCCCCCGACGACGAGACCGTGACCGTGCGCTCGGCGGGGCCCGACCGGGTCGTGCTGAACGTGAGCCGGCGTGACCCGCGGGCCCAGGTGATCACGGGCCGCTTCGTCGACCTCGCCCCCGACGGGGTGCACCTGCGGCCCTACCGGGTCCGCTACCTGTTCCCCGACCAGCTCGACGCCCTGGCCGCCGCCGCCGGCCTCGTCCGCGAGCGGCGGGACGAGGACTGGTCCGGCCGGCCCTTCGACGAGGACTCCCCGACCCACGTGTCCTGCTACCGGCGGGCGGCACCGTGAACGAGCTGCGCTGGAACCCGCTGGCCGGCCAGTGGGTGACGATCGCCACCGAGCGGGCGGCCCGGCCGTCGGACTTCGCCCCGCGGTTCCTGCCCGTCGAGGCCGACCCCGACCGCCCCTGCCCCTTCTGTCCCGGCCACGAGGACGACTTCCCCCCGGCCCTCGAGACCTACAACCGCGACGGCGAGTGGCAGGTGCGGGTCGTGCCCAACAAGTACCCCGCCTTCCGGGGCGAGGCCCCCCTCGACCTGCACCGGCTGGGCCCGGTGTTCCTCCAGGCCCCGGCCAGCGGCATCCATGAGGTGCTGGTGCTCTCCCCCGACCACGACCGGGCCTGGGCCGACCTCGACGACCGCCAGGTGGGCCTGGTCATGGCCGCCGTGCGGGACCGGGTCGAGGAGCACGGCCGCGAGACCGTGGTCCGCCACTCCCTGGTCATCGTCAACCACGGGCGCGAGGCCGGGGCGTCCCTCGAACACCCCCACGGCCAGCTCCTGGGCACCCCCTTCGTGCCCCGCGTGGTCGCCGACGAGGCGGCCGCCTTCGCCGAGGCCGACGGCTGTCTCCTGTGCACCACCGTGGACGAGGAGCGGCGGGCCGGCCACCGCCTGGTCGACGAGGCCGACGGCGTCGTCGTCCTCAGCCCCTACTGGGCGGGCTCGCCCTACGAGCTGCTGGTCCTCCCGACCGGCCACGAGGCCGACGTCACCCGGGCCGACCCCCGGGCCGTGGTCGCCGTGGGCCGGGGGGTCCGCGACGGCCTGCGCCGCATCCGGGCCCTGCTGGGCGACGTGCCCTACAACCTGGTCCTGCACACGACCCCGCACGGCCACACCGGGACCTTCCACTGGCACGTCCACGTGACCCCGCGGGTGACGAGCGTGGCCGGCTTCGAGCAGGGCACGGGGGCCCTCATCAACATCGTGGCCCCCGAGCTGGCGGCCCAGCAGCTGCGGCGCCGGGCCCCCGGAGCGCCCGGCTGATCAGCCGTCCTCGACCAGGGCCTTCAGGCGGGCCAGGTTGCCCTTCCAGATGTGACGCAGGATCGGGGCGCCGACCAGACCGCCGACCGGGCCACCCATCCACCACGGGAAGTGCAGCTCCTCGGCCCAGGCGAAGGCGGTGGTGCCCTCGTCGCTGCCGGTGAGGGTGAAGCGGCCCTCGCCGGTGACCAGGCCGGCGTGGCGCACGCCCATGGTGGCCCCCGGCTCCCACTCGGTGACCACCATGCGGTCGGTCAGCTTCAGGGGGCCGACCTTGGTCAGGCAGTCGAAGGTGGTCCCCACGCCCTGGCGTCGCTCGGAGGTGAAGGTGATCGACTCGGCGTCGGCCATCCAGTCCACGTGGGTGGCGACGTCCTCCACGGCGGCCCACACCTGCTCGGGGGTGGCCCGGATGGTCGTCCGTACCTCGATCCTCGCCATGCCGGGAGGGTAGGCAGGACGGGACCGGTCACCGCGCTGTTGCCATCACAGCGCAGTGGCGATCACAGCGCGGTGGCGACGATCTCCTGCACGGCGGCGATGATCGGATCCCAGTCGGCCCCCGGCTCCCGGCTCACGGTGAGGAAGTCGGCGGTGCCGAAGAGCATCGTCACCCCGGGGACGGCCAGCACGGCCTCGGCCAGCGGGTCCCCGACGGCGGCCTCGGGGCTGCGCACGTCGATCATGGCGGGCAGCGTGACGTCGAGGGTGAACTTCATGGCGTTGGGGTTCGGCGTGGGCGAGGGCTCGGCACGGGCCATGGCCTCGACGCTAACGGGTTCGTGTCACACCCCCCGGGGAGGATGGCGCCATGCGATGCCACGAGTGCGACCACGGGTTCGAGTGCTGCCACGCCACCTCGGTCCGCCACGGTGACGGCACCACCGAGTGCCTGGGCGACGACCCCTGCGACCTGGCCCACGACCTGCACCGGTTCACCGCCGGCTGCGACGAGCTGGGGTGCGCCTGCACCCGCACCGACGACGAGCGGGTGCCCCTCCCCCTCGCCGCCTGACCGGCGGCGGGGAGGTTCAGCCGTCAGGCGACGGCGATCGAGGCGCCGAAGACGGCCAGGCCCAGCGCGGCCACCGCCGCGGTGGCCAGGTAGCTGGGCAGGGCCCGGGACTGGCGGGGCAGTTCCACGAGCAGCCACGCCGCCACCAGGCCGCCCACCAGGCCACCGACGTGGCCCCCGATCGAGATGCCCGGGACCACGAAGCTGAGGACCAGGTTGAGCAGGATCAGCCCGCCGATGCCGGACTGGAACGGGCTGAGGCCCTGGGCCCGCTGGACCACCACCACGGCACCCATCAGGCCGAAGACGGCCCCCGAGGCCCCGACCGTGAGGGCGTTGGGCTCGATCAGCAGCGCCCCCAGCGAGCCGCACAGCAGCGAGAAGCCGTAGAGCACGGCGAAGCGCAGGGGGCCGAGGTGCGGCTCGAGCATCCGCCCCAACAGGTAGAGCAGGTACATGTTGAAGCCGATGTGCACGAGGCTGGCGTGCAGGAAGCCCGAGGTGACGATCCGGTACCACTCGCCGGCCGCCACCAGCGGTCCGAACAGACCCCCCTCGATCAGCAGGTCGCCGCGGGTCCCGCCCCCGGGGCGGGCGCCCATCACCAGCCCGACCACGTAGACGGCGACGTTGATGCCGATGATGGCCATGGTGACCGTGGGGCGGTCGGCCATCCGACGCAGCTGGCTGGCCGTGTAGACCTTCTGGCCGCCCCGCTGGGCGTCCTCGGGGCAGTGGAAGCCCACCGAGGCCTCGTTCATGCACGAGGTGCAGATCGGGCGTCCGCAACGCTGGCAGGCGACGGCGGCGCGCCGGTCGGGGTGGCGGTAGCAGGTGGCGTCGGCGCGCATGGTTTCGGGGACGTTACCGGTGGCCCCCGACGGGTCGGCCGCGCCCCGGCCCCCGCTAGCGTCCGACCGTGGCCGCCCAGGACCCCGACGTGCTCGACCAGGCCCTGGTGCGCCTGGCCCGCACCCCCCAGCTCCTGGTGGCCGCCGACTACGACGGCACCATCGCCCCCCTCGTCGACGACCCGATGGCCGCCCAGCCCCGGCCCGAGACCGTCGTCGCCCTCCGGGCCCTGGCCGACCTGGCCAACACCCACGTGGCCGTCATCTCCGGCCGGTCCCTGCGCGACCTGGCCCTGCTCTCCCGCCTGCCCACCGAGATCCACCTGGTCGGCAGCCACGGCACCGAGTTCGACCTGGGCTTCGGCCGCACCCTCAGCCCCGCCGAGCGCGACCTGCGGGCCCGCATCAAGGCAGCCCTCAGCGAGATCGCCGAGGGCTGCCCGGGCGCCGAGCTGGAGGTCAAGCCCGCCGCCGTCACCTTCCACCACCGCCAGGCCGAAGCCGCCGCCGCCGAGGCCGCCCTGGCCCGCATCGAGGCCGGACCCGCCGCCCTCGACGGCGTCCACGTCCACCACACCAAGCAGGCGGTGGAGCTGCTGG
>CAYTJS010000256.1:3970-5686 GCA_964438115.1 uncultured Iamiaceae bacterium | reverse complement strand
GCGGCGATGGCGGCGGGCACGAGGGTGACGAGCACCGACGCCAGGGCCGGCGACTGCGGGTCGCGCACGGTGGCCCAGGCGCCGGCCAGGCCGGCCAGCCCGATGACGAGGGGACCCACCCAGCGGCGGCGCAGGGTGGCGGTGCCGATCCACCAGCCGATGGCCAGCGAGATGAGGACGATGACCGAGACGAGGAAGGGCTTGTCGGAGGTGCCCAGGGCGTCGATCCCCGCCCGCACCAGGAACCCGGGCAGCCCGTCGACGAACACGTCGCCCACCGCCGCCACCGGCGACGGCACGTCGTCGGCCATCCCGGCCAGCAGTTCGGTCAGCCCCAGCGCCAACCCCGCACTGAGCACCCCGGCCACCCCGGCGCGCCGCCGCACGGCCAACTCGTCGATCACCGTCTACCCACGTCGAGCAGGGCGAGGAGGTTCCCGGACGAGGGCACGGGACTGGAGGGGGCCGCCAGGCAGGGGGAGCGGGAGGGGGGTGCGTCCCCGCACCCCCCTCGCCCCGACCCGAACCGGCTCCGCCGGTCGGGTCGGCACAAGCAGCGCGCCGTCAGGCGCACAGCCAACTCGGTCCGGAACCTCCGTTCCGGGCCGATGTCTCAGGCGCACGCCCAACTCGGTCCGGAACCTCCGGTTCCGGACCGACTCACCAACCTCCCGCGTAGGCGGTGAACTGGCCGGTGGTGAAGCGGGAGGTGCCGTCGATGTAGGGGAGGCAGAAGTGGGCGAACTCGTCCATGGTGCCGAGGCGGCGCATGGGCACCATGGCCTCGACCTTGGCCCGGCTCTCGGCATCGGTGATGCGGTTGGCCCGCAGGAACTCCGGGAAGTCCATGAAGTTCGTGCCCACGGCGTTGACCTGGACGCCGGTGCGGGCCACCTCGCCGGCCACGTTGCGCACGAGCATGGTGGCCCCGGCCCGGGCCGAGGAGTAGAGCGGCGCGCCCGGGGTGGGGCGGGCGGCCGAGGCCGAGGTGATGACCAGCACCTGCCCCTCGCCCCGCTCGACCATGGGCGGGACCACCGCCCGCAGGAAGTGGTACGGCGCCTCCAGGCAGCCGTTGACCACCGTGCGCAGGTCGTCGAGGGAGGAGTCGAGGAACCGGCCCACCACGATCTTGCCGGAGAAGGCGGTGGCCGAGTCGATGCGGCCGAACCGCTCGAGCCCGGCGGCGACAAGGCGGCCGGCGGCGTCGGGCACGCCCAGGTCACGGGCGCCCGAGACCACCTCGACGGCGGTGCCGGCGGCGGTCAGCTCCTCGACCAGGGCCGGGTCGGGGTCGCCCAGGACCAGGTCGTGGTCGTGGGCGGCCAGCAGCCGGGACAGTGCGGGGCCGACGTAGAAGCCGGCATCGGCGATCAGGGCGACACGGCGCTCGGACATGGGTCCTCCTCGGGACAGTCGGTTCAGGTGGTCGGGGGTGGGGTGTCGGTGGCCTCGCCGATGCGCTCGAGGCGGGCGGTGAAGGTCACGTACCCCCACTCGATCTCGTCGCCGACCCGGCGGCGGGTGACCTCGACGCCGTCGAGGCCGACCGGGCGTAGCACGTGGACGCCGTCCTCGTAGGTGGCGACGACGGTGATGGGCGTGGTCTTGTCCAGCTCGGCCACGTCGTTCACGCCGTTGGCCTCGGTGCCGTCGACCCGCATGTCGTGGATGATCCCCGCGGCGGTGACGACCAGCCGGTCGCCGCACTGTTCG
>CAYTJS010000256.1:0-3960 GCA_964438115.1 uncultured Iamiaceae bacterium | reverse complement strand
CTGTTCGATGCGCTGGACGGCGCCCTCGGCGGGATGCCCGGGGACGGCCTCGCCGCCGACCTCGACGGCCCGTACCCGCCACAGCCCCGCCAGTTCGGGCGCCCCGTCGACCAGCGGCTCCGTGCACCCGGCCAACACCGGCTCGGGCCAGTCCGTCCACCCCCCGGGCGGCGTGTGCGCCACCGGGATGTCGTCGGCGTTCACCGGCTCCACCGCCGCCGTGGTCGCCACCGGCTGGGCGTCCTGCGCCTGCTCACCCCCGTCGTCCCCACACCCGGCGAGGACGCCGAGGCCCAGCAGCCCCACGACGACCCCCCGCACAAGTGGCATGGCTCATGACAGTAGTTGCCCGACCGTCACACCAGGGCGCCGTACACCGTCGAGCGCAGTTGCCTCCGGATGGGGTAGCTGTCGGAGGGGACGAGCTGGGTGAGGAAGACCACGGCGAGGTCCTCGACGGGGTCGATCCAGAAGGCGGTGCTGGCCGCCCCGCCCCAGCCGTACTCGCCGGCCGAGCCGATGGCCGACGAGGCCGCCGGGTCGAGCAGCACGGAGAATCCCAGGCCGAAGCCCATCCCCTCCATGGCCACCTCGCTGAAGGTGTCCTGGCCCAGCTCGTTCAGGCTGAGGCCGCCGGGGAGGTGGTTGGTGGCCATGAACTCGAGCGTCTTGGCCCCGATGACCCGGGTCCCCTCCAGCTCGCCACCGCCCAGCAGCATCCGGCAGAAGCGCAGGTAGTCGTCGAGGGTCGAGTAGAGCCCACCCGCCCCCGACAGGAACCGGGGCGGCCGGCAGTGGCGCTCGGGGTCGGGGTGGTCGAAGCGCAGCAGCGGGTCGTCCGGCGTCTTGAAGTAGTTGGACGCCAGCCGGCCGATGCGGTCCTCGGCCACCCAGAAGGCGGTGTCGACCATCCCCAGCGGACCCAGGACGTGGTCGGCCAGGTAGGCGTCGAGCGTCTGGCCGCTCAGGACCTCGACCAGCCGCCCCACCACGTCGGTCGACGCCCCGTAGTGGAACCCGGCGCCGGGCTGGTCGACGAGGGGGAGCGTGCCCAGGACCTCGATGGCGCCGGCCAGGTCGTGCTTGGGCGGACGCAGGTCACCCAGCCCCGCCTCCCGGTAGAGGGCGGCCACCGGCTGGCCGAACTGGAAGCCGGCGGTGAACCCGGCGGTGTGGGTGAGGAGGTGCTTGATGGTCACCGGGCCGTCGGCGGGGACCGCCGGCCGGTCCTCGCCCTGCCACACCGTGAGCTCGGCCAGTTCGGGCAGGTAGCGGCCGACGGGCTGCTCGAGCAGGAGGGCGCCCTGCTCGTAGAGCTGCATCAGGGCCAGGCTGGCGATCGGCTTGGTCATCGAGAAGATGCGGACCACGGCGTCGTCGGTGATGGGCTGTCGCTCGGCCACGTCGGCCCAGCCGTAGGTGTCGCGGTACACCTCCTCGCCGTGCTGGAGGATGGCGGTGGTGATGAACGGGAACCGGCCCTCGTCGACGTAGCGGTGGGTGACGGCGGTGACGGGGCCCAGGCGGTCGGGGTCGATGCGCACGGGCCGTGACGCTAGGCGACCGCCCGGCGGTGGTCGGTCGGCGTGGGACACTGCGCGGGTGGGTCTCCCCAGCGACGAGTCCGAGGCGGTGCGGGCGATCGACCGCCTCGACGCCGACACCGTGGTGTTGTCGCTCACCAGCCGCGATCCCGACGGCCGCGACGCCGCGTACCTCGAGTGGCACGCCCTCGACCACCGCCCCGAGCAGCACCGGCTCCCCGCCCTGCGGGGCGCCCTGCGCGGCGTGTCGACCCCGGCCTGCCGGGCGGCCCGGGCGAGCGTCGAGGGTCCCCTCGACGCCGTCGACCACCTGATGGCCTACCTGTTCACCGACGCCGACGGTCTGGGTCCGTTCTTGGCCCTGGGTGCCGCCCTGGGCGGCGACGGCCGCATGCCGCACCGGCTGGCCTCGGTCGACCTCGACGTGCACGAGGTCCGGGGCCGGGCGGCGGCGCCCCGGGTGCTCGTCGGGGCCGACGTGATCCCGTGGCGTCCGGCCCGCGGCCTCTACCTCCTGGTCGAGCGGGGTGAGGTGCCGGCGGGCGACCTGGTCGAGGTCCCCGGCGTGGCCGGGGTGTGGTGGGCCCGCCGGTCCGGCGACGGCAGCGACCGGCCCCAGGGCGACCAGGTGGCCATCGCCTTCCTCGACGACGACGCCGTCACCGCGGCCGGGGCCCTGGCCCCCGTGCTGGCCCGCCGCTGGGCCGACACCGCCGCCGCCCCCGTCCTCGCCGCCCCCTTCGAGATCCCCGTCCCCTTCGCCTGGGACCGCCACCTGCCCTGACCCGGTGCCGGCCCGTGCGTGTCAGACTCGGGGTGTGACCGCGATCTTCGAGCCCCGCAGCGACGTTGCCGTGGACGACATCGACCTGTCCACCTTCGAGTTCTGGGCCCTGCCCGAGGAGGAGCGGGAGGGCGCCTTCGCCACCCTGCGTCGCGAGCGCCCCATCTCCCGCCAGGTCGAGTACGGCGTCGGCCCCTTCCCGCCCGGTCCCGGCTACTGGGCCGTCACCCGCCACGCCGACGTGCTCACCGCCAGCCGCTCCCCGGAGGACTTCTGCTCGGGCGAGGGCACGAACATCGGGGACATGCCCGAGATGTTCCGGGAGTTCTTCGGCTCCATGATCAACATGGACGACCCCCGCCACGCCCGCCTGCGCCGCATCGTCTCCCGCGGCTTCACCCCGCGGCACCTGGCCTCGGTGCAGGCCTCGGTCGAGGACCGGGCCCGCCAGATCGTCGACGACCTGATCGAGAAGGGCAGCTGCGACTTCGTGCCCGAGGTGGCCGCCCTCCTGCCCCTGGCGATCATCTGCGACCTCATGGGGATCCCCGAGAGCCAGCACCAGTTCGTCTTCGACCGGACGAACATCATCCTCGGCGCCGGTGACCCCGAGTACGTGCCCGACATCAGCCAGGTGGTGCCCGCCCTCCTCGGCGCCGGCGGCGAGCTGGCGGCCATGGTCCAGGAGCTGGGGGCCGAGCGGCGGGCGAACCCCACCGACGACCTGACCTCGGCCCTGGTCAACGCCGACGTCGAGGGGGAGCAGCTCGACGACAACGAGCTGGGCGCCTTCTTCGTCCTGCTGGTCGTCGCCGGCAACGAGACCACCCGCAACGCCATCGCCCACGGCATGCACCTGCTGACGCTGCACCCCGACCAGAAGGCGGCGTGGGCGGCCGATCCCGACGGGCTGGCAGCCTCGGCGGTGGAGGAGATCGTGCGCTGGGCCACGCCGGTCATCCACTTCCGCCGCACCGCCACCCGCGACGGCGTGCGCCTGGGTGACCACAAGTTCGCCGAGGGTGACAAGGTCGTCCTCTTCTACAACTCGGCCAACCGGGACGAGGACGTCTTCACCGACCCCTTCACCTTCGACATCCGCCGGGACCCCAACCCCCACGTCGGCTTCGGCGGCCCCGGCCCCCACTTCTGCCTCGGCGCCCACCTGGCTCGCCGCGAGATCACGGTCATGTTCAAGGAGCTGCTCACCCGCTGCCCCGACATCGCCGCCACCAGCGAGCCCGACCGCCTCCTCAGCAACTTCATCCACGGCATCAAGCACCTGGAAGTAGAAGTCAACCCAGGCTGACCTGATCACATTGGAGCGCCTCCGGCGCTCCGGGCGTCCATCACATTGGAGCGCCTCCGGCGCTCCGGGCTTCGCCCATCGTTGACCGTCCCACGGGTTGCGGGGCCGCAGGCCCCGCAACGTCGCCACCGGCCGCAAGCCCTCAGCCGGTCTCACAACCGGCCGCAAGCCCTCAGCCAGCGTCAGGCTGGCGGCAGGCCCTCAGCCGGTCTCACCACCGGCCGCATGCCCTCAGCCAGCGTCAGGCTGGCGGCAGGCCCTCAGCCGGTCTCAGGCCGGCGGCAGGCCCTCAGCCGTGCGTGAGGCTGCGGCGCCTGCGGCGC
>CAYTJS010000255.1:0-5690 GCA_964438115.1 uncultured Iamiaceae bacterium | reverse complement strand
GGCGGCGGTGACGGCCCGGAAGGCGGCACCGATGGTGATCACGCCGAACACGCCGCCGACGAGGGCGAGCAGCGCCCGGTTGCCGGCGTCGGTGCCGGCGGCGAGGAAGTGGCCGGTGGCCAGGAGGTAGGCCCCGAAGCTGGCCAGGTGGACCGTGCGCCAGTGGCGGCGGGCCAGGGTCCGGCGCAGCTGCGAGGTGACCTCGACGGCGAGCAGCAGGTAGAGGGCGACGACCCCGGCGGCCACCGCGGCGGGCTCCCAGCCGCTGGCGAAGGGCACCAGCAGTTCGGCGGGCCCGAACTCGAGCCAGCTGTCGGCCACCAGGGCGGCCAGGTGGCCCGCGGTGAACAGCACGGCCAGGGCCGACAGGGCCCGGTGGACCTCGAGCAGCCACGCCCGGCCCCGTCGGGACGGGGTGCGGGTCGAGAGCCAGAGGCCCCAGAGCATCGAGCCGGCCAGCAGGCCGTAGGCCACGATGCCCGTGGAGCGAACCAGGTACCAGGTCAGGCTGCCGGACACGCCGCCACCTCCTCCAGGGTCGCCGTCGACCAGGTGTGACCGTCGGCGGTGGTCACGAGCAGTTCGACGTCGGCGAGGACGCCCACGCCGGGCGGAGCGCCGAGGAAGGCGGCGGTGGCGGCCACCTCGGCCTTCCAGGCCCGGGCGGCGACGGCGGTGACGGCCACGACATCGGTGGTGGCGGGCCGGCCGGTCCGGGGGTCGATCAGGTGGTGGGCGGCGGTGCCGTCGGCCCGGGTCCAGCGCCGACCGAGGCGACCGCTGGTGGCCACCGCCCCCCGGCGCAGGGGCAGGCGCACCAGCTCCCGGTCGGGGTCGTGCGGGTCGTCGACCCGGATGGACCAGGTGCCGCCCCGGGGGCCGGTGCCGTCCACCCGCAGGTCGCCGCCGAGGTTGACGCACGCCCCGGCGACGCCGGCGGTGAGGAGCTCAGCGACGACCAGGTCGGCGGCCAAGCCCTTGCCGATGCCGCCGGGGTCGAGGTGGACGCCGGCGGGGAGCCAGACCAGGCCGGTGGCCCGGTCGACCCGGGCATCGGCCGCCCGGGGACCACCGGGCCGGCCCCGGGGCCCCGGGCCCGTCGGCCACCGGCGGGATGGGCCGCCCGGGCCCGCCGCACCGGTGCCTCGTCGTAGCCGGCGGCGACCACGGCGTCGAGCACGGTCGGGTCGAAGCGACCGTCGGTGGCCCGCCAGGCGGCCAACGCCCGGGCGACCAGGAGGGCGGTGTCGTGGGACACGACGCAGGGCCGGCCCTCCGCCTCGTTCACGAAGCTGATCTCGCTGTCGGCCCGGAAGCGGCTCCACCGGGCCTCGAGCCGCTCGACGCGCCGGCGGGCCACGGACAGGTGGTCGTCGTCGCCGCCGACCACCACGACGTGGGCGGTGGTGCCCATCGCCGGGAAGCGGACCTCACGGACGTCGTCCATGGCGCCCATCCTCTTGGCCGAGGGCGTGAAGCCCCTGGGACCGACCTGGGAACTTCCTGAGAGCTACAGCTCGACGCGGAAGGTCGAGCCCGAGGCCGGGTCCGAGGTGACGGTGACCGTGCCGTGGTGGGCCGCCACCACGGCGGCCACGATGGCCAGGCCCAGCCCCGAGCCCCCGCGGTCGCGGGACCGGGCCGGGTCGGCCCGGTAGAAGCGCTCGAAGACGCGTTCGGCGACCTCGGGAGTCATCCCCGGTCCGTCGTCGGCGACCTCGAGGACGGCCCGGTCGCCCTGGCCCGCCACCCGCAGGCGGACGGCCCCGGTCGTGTGCACCAAGGCGTTGGTGACGAGGTTGGCCACCACCTGGCGGAGGCGCCGGTCGTCACCGTTGACCACCACGGGGCCATCGGCGGCGACGGTGACGGTGCGGTCGGGGGCCACGGCGGCGGCGTCGGCGGCGGCGTCGCGGGCCAGCACGGCCAGGTCCACCGGCTCGAGGGCCAACTCCTGGCCCTGGTCGAGGCGGGCCAGGGCCAGCAGGTCCTCGACCAGGGACCCCATGCGGACGGTCTCGGCCTCGACCCGGCCCATGGCCTCGGTCAGGGCCGCCTCGTCGCGGAGGCCACCGGCCCGGTACAGCTCGGCGTAGCCCCGGACGGTGGTCACCGGGGTCCGCAGCTCGTGGGAGGCATCGGCGGCGAACTGGCGCAGCCGGTCCTCGGAGCGCCGGCGTCGGTCCAGCTCGTCCTCGATGCGGCCGAGCATCCGGTTGAGGGCCTGGCCCAGGCGGCCGGCCTCGGTGCGGGGGTCGGCCTCGGGGACGCGGGTGGCCAGGTCGCCGCCGCCGATCTCGCCGGCCACCTCGGCCATCTCCTTCACCGGGCGCACGCCCAGGCGGATGACCCACCAGCCGACCAGGCCGAGCACGGCGAAGGTCACGGCGCCGCCCACGGCGAGGAGGGTGACCAGTCGGGCCATGGTGTCGTCGACGTCCTCGAGGGACAGACCCACGACCAGTGCGCCCCCGGACACCTCGCGGGCGAGGAGGCGGTACCGACCGCCGTCCTCGGTGTCGACGGTGTAGGGCTCGCGCTCCTCGGCCGCCTCGAGGGCCTCTTCGCCGTCGAGGTCGGGGAGCACCTCGTCGCCCACGGTGGGGCGGTAGAGGACGGCGGTGTCGCCGTCGGCGTCGACCACCGCCACGTAGGTCGAGCTGGGCGGCTCGGGCCGGTCGTCGTCGTCATCGTCGCCGAAGCCACCCCCGAAGCGGCCGAAGGGGTCCCGGAACCCACCGGGGTCGGGGGCCCGCAGGTCGGTGGCCGCCAGCCGGTCGTCGACCTGGCCGACCAGCTCGGCGCTGATGACCCGGGTGACGGCCAGGCCCAGGCCGGCCAGGACCACGGCGATGGCCGTGAGGCCGATCAGCACCCGGGCCTGGAGGGTCACCGCCGCGGCCTCAGGGGGTTTCGCGCAGGGAGTAGCCGACGCCGCGGATGGTGTGGATCAGCTTGGGCTCGACGTCGTCGACCTTGCGGCGGAGGTAGCCGATGTAGGTCTCGACCACGCCGCCGTCGCCGCCGAAGTCGTACTGCCAGACGTGGTCGAGGATCTGGGCCTTGGACAGGGCCTGGCCCTGGTTCACCAGCAGGTAGCGGAGCAGGTTGTACTCGGTGGGGGAGAGGTTGACCGGCCGGCCGGCCCGGGTCACCCGGTGGGCGTTGTCGTCCAGTTCGAGGTCGGCGCAGCGCAACACCGAGTCGGGCCGGGCCCGGCCGGCCCGCCGCAGCACCGACTGGATGCGGGCGACCAGCTCCTCGAGGCTGAAGGGCTTCACCAGGTAGTCATCGCCGCCGAGGGTCAGCCCCCGGACGGTGTCCTCCTTGGTGTCGCGGGCGGTGAGGAACAGCACCGGCGTATGGTCGCCCTCGGTCCGCATGCGGCGGCACACCTCGAAGCCGTCGAGGTCGGGGAGCATGACGTCGAGCACGACCACGTCGGGGCGCTCGGCCTTCACGGCCGTGAGGGCGTCACGGCCGTTGGCCACGGGGACCACGTCGAAGCCGCTGTGCCGCAGGGCGGCCTCGAGCATGGACCGGAGGTGCTCCTCGTCGTCGACGAGGAGGAGACGTTCGCCGCTCACGGACTCAGGATGCCGCGGTGACGGGCACGGTGAGGGCGATGGTCAGGTCGTCGCTGACGGTGGCCCCCAGCAGGGCCAAGGCCCGGCGCCGGGGCACGGGGGCGGCGAGGAGGCGGGCCCGGAGGGTGGCCAGGTCGCGGGCCAGGGCGGGGGCGGCGTGGTCGCTCATGGGTCCCAGTGTGACCGCGCCATCCGGCAGCTGCCTGGGGGCTTCCTGTGAGGTCGCTGAGGACCGGGACCCGGACGCGCAACGGGCCGGCCCCCGCAGGGGCCGGCCCGTCACTGGTCCGTGGACCGGGGAGTGACTACTCCTCGATGGCCGCGAACTGGTACTCGGTCAGGCTGTCATCGATCTGGTTGTCGGCGCCGTACTGGAGGATCGCGAAGCTCGCCTCCGTGGGCTCACCGGCATCGCTGAAGGTGTAGGGGCCGCCCACACCGTCGTAGTCGATGTCCTCACCCTCACCGATCAGGGCCTTGCACTCGTCGTAGGAGGTGCAGGTGGTCCCGTCCCGGGTGACGCCGTTGATCTCGGCGGCGATGGCCACCGGATCGTCGGTGCCGGCCGCCTCGGCGGCCAGGGCGATGATGACGACCGCGTCGTACGACTCGGGCGCGTAGGAGAAGTCCTCCAGGCCCGGGTTCACCTCGAGGAGGCGCTCACGGAAGTCGTCGGTGATCTCGGCGGCGGGGAGCGTGCCCCGGATCCCCTCGAGGATCCCGGCGTTGTCGGCGAAGTTCTCGCCCAGCGCGTTCCCGACGTTGCCGTCGACCAGGTAGATGTTCTTGTCGCCCTGGGTGTACCCGGCCTCGAACAGCGAGGTCAGGATCTGGGCCGACTCCTCGAAGCCGATCATGACGAAGGCGTCGGGATCGGCGGCCACGACCTCCTGGACCTCGGCGTCGAAGTTCTCGGCGGCGGGGTCGTACACGATCCCACCGTCGTTGACGACCTCGGCACCGGCCTCGGCCAGGGGCTCGGCGGTGTACCGCAGCAGACCCTCACCGTAGGGGTCCTGGCGGGCCATGATGGCCACGGTGGCGTTGCCGTCCGCGACGATCAGGTCCGACAGCACCCGGCCCTGCAGGACGTCGGACGGGGCGGTACGGAAGTACAGCCCGTTGTCGTCGTAGTCCGTGAAGTCGGGCGAGGTGTTGGCCGGCGAGAACTGGATGACGTTGGCGCCGGTGATCTTGTCGATCACCGTGAACGACACACCCGAGGAGGCGGCGCCCACGATGGCGTCGACCCCCTCGGCCAGCAGCCGGTCGGTGGTCTGGTTGGCGATGTCGGTGTTGGTGTCACCGGAGTCGCCCTGCGAGTACTCCACATCGGCGTCGAGCACGCCGCCGGCGGCGTTCACGTCCTCGATCGCCAGCTCGACACCGGCGAACTCGGGGGGCCCGAGGAACGCCAGGTCGCCCGTCTCGGGCAGCAGCGAGCCGATCTTGAGGACACCGTCGGACTCGCCGCCTCCAGCGGCGGCCGTGGTGTCGGTGGTGTCGTCGCCGCCGTCGTCGCCGTCGTCGTCACCGCACGCGGCGGCGACGAGGGTCACGGCGAAGAAGACAGCGAGCAGACGCCAGAGACGTCCATTGAGTCGCATTTCTCTCCCCTCGGAAAGCAGCACGCCGTGGCGCCGTCGCCACGGACGACCGAGAGCATAGGCGATCCCGCCGTTGCGTGTCGTGGCGGCAACGCGCTCGTCACGGAGGCACAATCCTGCGTTCACGGACCGCGGGCCCCCAGGAGACCCCCATGGCGACCGAATTGCTCCACCTGACCGACGCCGGCCTCCTCGCGTTCACGGCCACGGTGACCGAGGTGGACGGGCCCGGACGCCGGGTGGCGCTGGACCGCACCGCCTTCTACCCGACGGGCGGCGGCCAGCCCCACGACACCGGCACACTCGGTGGCCTGCCGGTCGTCGACGTACGCAAGGAGGGCGCCACTGCCTGGCACACCCTCGGCGGCGACGCCGACCTGCCGGCGGTGGGTGCCACCGTCGAGGGCGTCGTCGACGCCGAGCGCCGCCACGCCCTCATGCGCACCCACACCGCCCTGCACATCCTCTGCGGCGTGATCTGGAACGAGTGGGGGAC
>CAYTJS010000254.1:0-5710 GCA_964438115.1 uncultured Iamiaceae bacterium | reverse complement strand
GCCTCCTCGGGCCGGGTCGGCGGGCGGGTCCGGGTGCACGCGGCCGACGGCTGGTCCCGGTGGTACCCGCTGCACGGCGCCACCGTCAGCGGCCACGGCCCTGATCCCGGCAGCGCCGAGGCGGCGGGCGCCCGGGCGGCGAGCGACCCCGTGTGGGTGGGCGATGCCGACGGCTACGAGCTGGCCCTCCCCGCCGATGCCACCGCGGTGCGGGTCCACCTGGTGCGCCCGACCGGCGAGGCCGCCACCGTCGTGGCCCCGCCCCCCGCCCCCGGGGCCGAGGCGGCGGCGCCCGCCCCGCCGGTCCGCCGGCGGGAGGCCTGGGGCGCCCGCCCCTTCCGGGGCCGGGTGCAGGTCAACCGCCGCCTGGTGCGCGGCGTCGTGCACCACACGGTGAACGGCAACGACTACACGCAGGCCGACGTCCCTTCGATGCTGCGGGCCATCCAGTCGTACCACCAGGACACCCGGGGCTGGAACGACATCGCCTACAACTTCGTCGTCGACCGCTTCGGCACCATCTGGGAGGCCCGGGCCCGCAGCTACGAGCTCCCCGTGGTGGGGGCGGCCTCGTCGGGCACCAACCTGCAGACGGTGGCGGTGGCCTTCCTCGGCGACGCCATGGACCAGCCGGTGTCGTCCACGGTCCTGCGCTCGATCGGGCGCACCCTGGGTTGGAAGATGCGCAAGCACGGGTTGCGCCCCACCCGCTCGAACCTCATGGGCCACCGCGACGTGGGCAGCACCGACTGTCCCGGTGACGCCCTCTACGCCCAGCTGCCTGCCGTCGAACGGGTGGCCACCCGGGGCAACCCGCCGCCGGGCCCGTACTTCGACGTCCCCTGGACCCACCCACAGGCGACGGCCATCGACTGGGCCGGCGACACCGGGGTGATCGCCGGCTACCCCGACGGCGACTTCCGGCCCCGCGGCGAGGCGTCACGGGCGGCGGCCTATGCATGGCTCTGGGCCACGGCGGGCGCCCGCACGGCCCCGCCGCACCCCTATACGGACGTGCCCCGCAGCGCCCCCTTCGGCGAGGCCCTCGACTGGGCCGCCAACCTGGGTATCGCCCGGCCGGCGTCGGGGCGGTTCCTCCCCGCCCGCACGATCAGCCGGCAGGGGATGCTCGACCTGCTGTGGCGCTACGCGGGCGAGCCCGAGGTGCCCACCACCCACGCCTACACCGACGCCGGGGCCGACCCGGCCCTCGACTGGGTCGACGCGATGGGGCTGGTGGGCGGGGACCGGGTCAACGGCGACGGCCCGCTGCGCCGGGCGACGGCCGCCGCCTGGCTGTACCGGGTCCGGCCCTTCGTGGACGTCGGCCCCCTGCACGCCGCCCGTCGGGCCGTGGACTGGGCCCAGTTCCACCAGATCGTGACCGGGCTGTCGGGCTGGCGGTTCCGCCCCGACACCCTCGCCACCCGCGGCCAGGCCGCCGCCTGGATCTGGCACCTGCTGGACGAGCCCGGCCCGGGCCCGGTCGACGCCACCCCGACCGGCGACCCGGTCGACCGGGTGACCGCCGCCACCTGGCTGTGGGAGGCCGCCGGTTCGCCCGCGGGGCCGTTCCCCTCCGCCTACACCGACATCGCCGGGCAGCCCCACGAGACGGCGGCCTCCTGGGTCGGGCGCTACCGCCTGTTCCTGGCCGGCGCCGCCGACACCTTCCGGGCCGACGACCCCCTGACCCGCTCGGAGCTGGTCCGCGCCCTCTACCGCCTGGCCGGCACCCCGGCCGCCTGGGCCGTCACCCCACCCCTCGCCTTCCGCGGCTGAACCCTGGTCGGCCGGCCGCCCGTGAGGTTGGTCTCGGGATGCCTGATGAGGTACGCATCATCGATGTCGACAGCATCTACGATGCAGGAGATGCGAACGACGGTGGACCTTCCCGACGACCTCCACGCCGTGGCCCGGCGGATGGCCCGGGATCGTGGCGTCACCCTGAGCGAGGCCGTCGCCGACCTCATGCGGCGAGGGCTCGGTCACCACCGGGTGACGGCATCGGTCCACTCCGGCGACGGGGCCCTCCCTGTGGTTCGCGTCGGCCGTCCGGTCACCGACGCCGACGTGGCCTCGCTCGACGACGATGACTGAAGGCGCCGTCCTCCTCGACGCCAACGTCCTGATCGCCCTCGTGGTCGAGGACCACGTCCACCACGATGCCGCCGTGTCGTGGGTGGCCGGGTCGTCCCCCGGGTTCGCCACGTGCCCCCTGACCCAGGGCGCCCTGGTGCGGTTCCTCGTCCGGGAGGGTCTGGACGGGGCCTCGGCCGGGGCCGTCGTGGCCGCCGTGGCCGCTCACCCGGCGCACGAGTTCTGGCCCGACGACCTGGGCTACGACCGGGTCGACCTCCAACCGGTGGTGGGCCATCGGCAGGTCACCGACGCCTACCTCGCCGCGCTGGCGGTCGCGCACGGGTCACACGTGGCGACCTTCGACCGTGGCCTGGCTGCCGCCCATCCCGAGGTGGCCCTGCCCCTTCCCGGGTGACCGGTCTCAGGTGGGGAGCGAGCCGCCGTCGAGGACGATGGTCTGGGCAGTGAGCCAGGCGGCCTCGTCGGAGGCCAGGAAGGCGACGGCGGCGCCGACGTCGGCGGGGGTGCCGCACCGGCCGACGGGGATGGTGCGGGCCAGGTGCTCGGTCACCTCGCGGGGCTGGCCGTCGTTCTCCATCAGGCCCAGGGCCAGCGAGTTGGCGGTGATCCCGGCCCGGGCGTTCTCGACGGCGAGGTGGCGCATGAAGGCGATGGCCCCGCCCTTGGCCGCGCCGTAGAGGGACACCCCCAGGTTGATGCCGGTCACGCCGGCCCCCGACGAGATCGTGATGATCCGCCCCCAACCCTGCTCCCGCTGGTGGGGGAGCACGGCGTGGCAGCAGTGGAGGACGCCGTAGAGGTTGAGGTCCACGTAGCGGGCCCATGCCCCGGGGTCGGTCTCGGCGAACGGGGCGATGCCCATGCCCTCGGGCACGCCGGCGTTGTTCACCAGGATGTCCACCGGGCCGTGGGCGGCCAGGGCGGCGGTCACGGCGTCGAGGTCGGTGACGTCGAAGGGCACGGCGGTGGCGTCGAGGTCGAGGGCCACCGTCTCGGCCCGCTCGGGGTGGAGGTCGTTCACCAGGACCCGGGCGCCCTGGGCGGCGAGGGTGCGGGCGATGCCGGTGCCGACGCCCTGGCCGGCTCCCGTGACCAGGGCCGTGCGGCCCCGTAGTTCGAACATGTCCCTCTCCTCGGGCGGGGTGGTCGCCGGGCCGGCTACCGGAAGCAGACCGGCGCCGAGGTGACGCCGGCGATGATGTCGGAGGGGGAGTAGGCGACCTCACCGGCGGGCTCGAGCACCGTGAAGCGGTCGAGCAGCTCGTCGAGCACGAGGCGCACCTCCATGCGGGCCAGGGCCGCGCCGATGCAGTAGTGGGCACCGAACCCGAAGGCCAGGTGGTGGTTGGGGTCGCGGCCCACGTCGAAGGTGTCGGCCGTGGGCCCGAACTGGGCCTCGTCGCGGTTGGCCGAGGCGTAGAGCATGAGCAGCGGGTCCCCGGCGCCGATGGCCTGGCCGGCCAGCGTCGTGTCCTGGGTGGCGGTGCGCATGAAGGAGATGACCGCCGTGGTCCACCGCAGGATCTCCTCGACGGCGGTGGGCACGAGCGACCGGTCCTCGACCAGGCGCCGCCACTGGTCGGGGTTGGTGGCCAGGGCCCAGATCCCACCCGAGATCGTGTTGCGGGTCGTCTCGTTGCCGGCGACGAGGAGCTGGTTGAGGAACATGTACAGCTCGTCGTCGGTGAGCTCGGCGGCCACCAGGGTCGAGATGAGGTCGTCCCCGGGCTCGGCGCGGCGCCGGGCGATGACGTCGAGGAAGTAGGCGTGCATGTCGCCCTGGATGGTGCTGCGCTCCTCGGGGGTCAGGTCGAGGGTGCCGGGGACCATGGCCTCGGACCAGTAGAAGAACTGCTCCCAGTCGTCGTCGGGCAGGCCCAGCAGGTCGCTGATGATGCGCAGCGGGTAGGGGACCGAGACGGTCCGGACGAAGTCGGCGGGCTCGCCGGGCGCCAGGCGGTCGACCAGGTCGACCAGGCGCTCGTGGGCCACCGGCTCCAGGGCGGCCATGACCGAGGGGCGGAACGCCGGCGACACCAGCTTGCGGTAGGCCGTGTGGTCGGGTGGGTCGGTGTGCATCATCGTCGGCGGCGTCGGGTACTCGAGGCCGATCTCCATGGTGAGGATCCCCTTGCCCGAGCAGAAGCGGGCGGGGTCGGTGGAGACCTCGAGCACCTCGGCGTGGCGGCTCAGGGCCCAGAAGCCGACGGCGTCGTTCCAGGCGACGGGCGCCTCGGCCCGCAGCCGGGCGTAGACCGACCAGAGGTCCCGGGCGTGCAGGCCGGGCTCGACCAGCGGGTCGGTCCGTGGCTCGTGGGTGTGCTCCGGCATCGGTCCCCCTGCCGTGGCTCGCCGGCTACTTGCGCTGGAAGTTCGGCTTGCGCTTCTCCTTGAAGGCCCGCGGGCCCTCCTTCGAGTCCTCCGAGGCCATCACGGCCATGCCGTAGGAGGTCTCGTGCTCGAAGGCCTCGGCCTCCGACATCGTCTCGGTCTCGCGCAGGGTGCGCAGGATGGCCTCGACGGCGAGAGGACCGTTGTCGTTGATGACCTCGGCGATCTCCAGTGCCTTCTTCAGCGCCTCGCCGGTCTCGACCACGTGGCCGATCAGGCCGATCTCACGGGCCTCGGTGGCGGTGATGTGCTTGCCGGTGAGGAGGATCTCGGCGGCGATGGTGTACGGGATCTGGCGCCGGAGGCGGACCGCCGAACCGCCCATGGGGTAGAGCGACCACTTGGCCTCCGACACGCCGAAGGTGGCCGAGTGGCCGGCCACCCGGATGTCGGTGCCCTGCAGGATCTCGGTGCCCCCGGCGATGGCGTTGCCCTCCACGGCGGCGATCACCGGCTTGGGCGGCTGGTAGGTCTTGAGCAGGCCCCGGTAGATGAAGTCGACGTCGGTGGCCAGCTTCTCCTGGATCGCCTCGGCCGAGAGGGCGTCGGGCTCGTCGCTGTCACCGGCCAGCGAGCGCAGGTCCATGCCCGAGGAGAAGTTGCCCTCGGCGCCGGTGAGGATGATCGTGCGGACGTCCTCGTCGGTGGCCGCCTCGTGCCAGGCCTCGTCGAGCAGGGAGAACATCGTCATGGTCATCGCGTTCATGCGGTGGGGGCGGTTCAGGGTCACGACCATCGTGTGACCCCGCCGCTCGGTCAGGACCTGTGCCATGAACCTGTTCTAGTCGATGCCCGCGCCGCCGCCGCCGGCCGCCCCTCCCCCCGAACCTTGTGCGTTCGAGCCGCCATGGCGGCGGGTTTGCACAAGGTTCGACGGGGTGGGTCAGTCAGCGGGGCCGAAGGTGCCCTGGTCCCGGAGCTGGGCCAGCTTGGCGTCGTCGTAGCCGAGGACGTCGCGCATGACCTCGTCGGTGTGCTGGCCGACGGTGGGGGCCTTGCTGGGCACGGGCAGGGACTCACCCTCGACGAAGACGGGCAGCGGGAGCTGCTCGGCGCCGAGCTGGTCGACGGAGTACAGCGGGAACCGGTGCTGGAACTGGGGGTCGTCGACGATGGTCTTGGCCGTGTTGACCGGGGCCAGGGGCACGTTGTGCTCGTCGGCGAAGTCCAGCCACTCGGTGGTGGTCTTCGTGCGGAACACGTCGCGCAGGATGGC
>CAYTJS010000253.1:0-5721 GCA_964438115.1 uncultured Iamiaceae bacterium | reverse complement strand
CCCCGGCCGCCGCCGAGCCCGACGCCGACCAGGTCGAGGCCGCCGCGGCCCTGCTGCGGGCCGCCGAGCGGCCGGCCCTGGTCGCCGGTTCCGACGTGTACTGGGGTGGGGCCTGGGACGCCCTGCGGGCCGCCGTCGAGCACCTGCGGGTGCCGACCTTCGTCAACGGACTGGGCCGCGGGTGCCTCCCCGCCGACCACGAGCTGGCCTTCAGCCGCACCCGGGGGCTGCTCAAGACCGAGGCGGACCTGGTGGTGGTGGTCGGCACCCCGCTCGACTTCCGCCTGTCCTTCGGCCGCTTCGGCGACGCCCGGGTCGTCCACGTCGTCGACGACCCCGCGCTGCGGGCCGCCCACGCCGAGACGGCGGTGACGGTGGCCGGCGACCTGGCCTCCGTGCTCACCGTCTGGGCCGACGGCCCCGGGCCCACCGCCGACCACGGGCTGTGGGTGGCCCGGCTACGTGAGCTGGAGGATCGGGCCGCCGCCGACGAGGCCCCCGCCCTCGAGGCGGCGTCGTCGCCGATCAAGCCGGCGCGCATCTACGGCGAGGTGCGCCGTCGCCTCGACCGCGACGCCGTGGTGGTCAACGACGGCGGCGACTTCGTCTCCTACTCGGGCAAGTACATCGACTCCTACGAGCCGGGGTGCTGGCTCGACCCCGGCCCGTACGGCTGTCTGGGCACGGGTCTCGGGTACGCCACCGCCGCCCGCCTGGCCCGCCCCGACAAGCAGGTGGTGGTCATGATGGGCGACGGCGCCGCCGGCTTCTCGCTGCTCGACGTGGACACCCTGGTCCGCCACCGGCTCCCGGTGGTCATCGTGGTCGGCAACAACGGCATCTGGGGCCTCGAGAAGCACCCGATGCAGGCCCTCTACGGCTACGACGTGGCCGCCGAGCTCACCCCCGGCACCCGCTACGACCAGGTCGTCGAGGCCCTCGGCGGCGCCGGCGAGATCGTCGAGGACGCCGAGGACATCGGCCCCGCCCTCGACCGGGCCTTCGCCGCCGGTGTCCCCTACCTGGTCAACGTCCTCACCGACCCCGCCGACATCTACCCCCGCCAGTCCAACCTCGGCTGACTGTGACCCCCAACCCCGAAATTGCGTGAGTTGGTCCGCCTCGGCGTGACCAACTCCCACCAGAACGCGGCACGCCGCCGCCCGCATTGCGTATCGGTATGCTCGATGCATGGCGCAGCTGGTGACCCGGGTCCCCGACGAACTGGTCGACGACCTCGACGGCCTGGTGTCCGGCGGCGTGGTCGCCACCCGCTCCGAAGGGGTGCGGCTAGCCCTCGAACAGCTCATCGACCGGTGGCGGCGGGCGGAGGTGGGCCGACAGATCGTCGCCGGCTACGAGCGGACGCCCCAGGACGAGACCGAGGTCGGCTGGTCCGACGACGCCACCCGGCGCGTGATCGCCGAGGAGCCGTGGTGAGCCGTCGAGCGTCACTCCCGGTCGGCACGATGTCGGGGTGAGTCGAGCGCCGCGGCCGAGGCAGGGCGAGGTGTGGTGGGCCGAAGCCGAGGACAAGCGGCGGCCCGTCCTCGTGGTCACCCGGTCCGAGGCCGTGCCCGTGCTCTCGTCGATCCTGGTCGCGCCGGTCACCCGGACGATCCGGGGCATCCCCACCGAGGTGCCGCTCGGGCCGGCCGAGGGGCTCCCGGTCGAGTGCGTCGCCAGCATGGACCAGCTGCAGCCGATCCGGCGGGCCTTCCTCACCGAGCGGGTCGGCCGCCTCGGTCCCGAGGAGGCCGGCGCCCTCTGCCGGGCCCTCGCCGCCCTCGCCGACTGCTGAGTCCGACCCCCCACCCCGAAACTGCGTCGATCGGTTGCGGTGGGCGCAACGGATCGACGCCAGAACGGGGGATGGGGGGAGAAGTCAGCCCAGCTTGTCGAGGAAGCGGGTGGTGTCGACGACGACGCGGGTGACCCGGCCGACGGCGACGAGGCCCCGGTCGTCGTGGACCGAGACCGTGAAGGTGAGGCGGCGGCCCTGGACGGCCTCGAGGGTGGCCTCGGCGGTGACCCGCTGGCCCACGCCGGTGGGGGCGAGGTGGTCGATCTGCACCCGCTGGCCGACGGTGGTGGCCCCCTCGTCGAGGCGGCCGTCGACGACAGCGACACAGGCCTCTTCGCCCAGGGCGATCACCCGGGGTGTGGCCAGGACGGGCACCGACCCGGAGCGCATGGCGACGGCGGTGTCGGCGTCGCCCACGATCAGGTCGATCGACGCACTCGAGCCAGGTTCCAGCGGCACCGTCGGTACCCTACGAGCACCACTCTCCGTGCGGCCACTCGCGGGCCCGCCGGAGGGCGGGAACGGTTCCCCCCCATGGCCGTCGACCCTTCGGAGCGTGTGGTGTCCCTGGTCCCCGATGACGTGATGGAGCGGGTGCTCGGCAGCGCCCTGCGGACGGGTGGCGACTTCGCCGAGGTCTTCGTCGAGGACCGCCAGGCGGGCTCGGCCACCCTCGACGACGGCAAGGTCGAGGAGCTCAGCTCGAGCCGCGACCGCGGTGCCGGCATCCGGGTGGTGACCGGCGAGACCACCGGGTTCGCCCACACGGCCGACCTGACCGAGGCCGGCCTCCTCGCCGCCGCCGAGGCGGCGGCCGCCGCCGCTCGCGGTGGCTCCGGCGGCACCAACGTGGTCGACCTCGACCGACGCGACGTCGCCCACCCGAGCACGGTGCTGGTGCCGCCCCTCGACGTGGCCAAGGGCACCAAGGTCGAGCTGCTGGCCGCCGCCGACGAGGCCGCCCGGGCCGCCGGCGCCGCCATCAGCCAGGTCATGGCCCGCTACGGCGACTCCCGCCGCCGCATCCAGATCGCCAACTCCGACGGCCTGCTCACCGGCGACGACCAGACCCGCACCCTCTTCTCCGTGTCCTGCGTGGCCACCGGCGACGCCGGCATGCAGACCGGCCGCGAGTCGGTGGGCCACACCATCGGCTTCGAGCTCTTCGACCGCTACGACGTCACCGACCTGGCCCGCCGGGCCGCCGAGCGGGCCCTCACCAAGCTGAACGCCCGCCCCGCACCCAGCGGCACCATGCCGGTGGTGATCGGCAAGGGTGGCGGCGGCGTCCTCTTCCACGAGGCCTGCGGCCACGGCCTCGAGGCCGACCTCGTCGCCAAGTCGGCCTCGGCCTTCCGGGGCAAGGTGGGTGAGCAGGTGGCCAGCCCCCTCATCACCGTCATCGACGACGGCACCGTCACCGACGAGTGGGGCTGCTTCGCCGTCGACGACGAGGGCCGCCCCGCCCAGCGCAACACCCTGATCGAGGACGGGATCCTCACCGACTACCTGTGGGACTTCCTCCGGGCCCGCAAGGAAGGCCGCGAGAGCTCGGGCAACGGCCGCCGCCAGAGCTACCGCCACCTGCCGATGGTGCGGATGACCAACACGTTCCTGCTGAACGGCCCCGACGACCCCGACGACATCATCGCCTCCACCGACAAGGGCGTGTACGTGGCCCAGCTCGGCGGCGGCCAGGTCAACACCGCCACCGGCGACTTCGTGTTCGGGATGACCGAGGCCTACCTGATCGAGGGCGGCCGCATCACCGAGCCCCTCCGCGAGGGCAACCTCATCGGCAACGGCCCCGAGGTCCTCACCCGCATCGACGCCCTGGCCGGCGACTTCGAGTTCGGCGCCCCGGGCATGTGCGGCAAGGACGGCCAGGGCGTGCCCGTGGGCGACGGCGTCCCCACCCTGCGGGTCTCGGCCCTCACCGTCGGCGGGACCGCCGCGGCCTGATGGAGGACGAGCTCTTCGCCGTCGCCGACCGTCTCCTGGCCCGGGCCCGTCCCGGCGAGCAGGTCGAGGTCGTCGTGTCCCACGCCCGCGACACCGAGGTCCGCGCCTACGAGGGCGAGATCGAGTCGCTCTCGGTGGCCGAGTCCCAGGGTGTCGGCGTGCGGGTCGTGGCCGACCGGCGCCAGGGCTTCGCCTCGGCCGGCACCTTCGACCCCGACGCCCTCGACGAGGTGCTCGACGAGGCCCGCGACAACACCCGCTACGCCGAGCCCGACGAGCACCTGGGCCTGCCCGAGCCCGACGGCGTGGCCGCCGCCGACCTCGACCTCTGGTCCGAGGCCCTGGCCGCCACCTCCACCGAGGCCAAGATCGACCTCGCCCTCGAGCTGGAGCGGGTGACCAAGGCGGGCGACCCCCGCATCCTCGGCCTCGAGTCGGCCGAGTACGCCGACTCGGTGGCCACCTCGGTCGTCGTCTCGACCACCGGCGTGCGGGCGTCGGGAGCCGAGACGGTCTGCGACCTGGTGGCCTACGCCCTGGCCGCCGAGGGCGACGAGACCCAGACCGGCTTCGGCTTCTCGGTCGGCCGCTCGCCCGCCGAGCTCTCGGTCGAGGAGGCCGCCGCCGACGCCGTGCACCGGGCCACCCGACTGCTCGGAGCCACCAAGCCGCCGTCGGAGCGGGTCACCGTCGTCCTCGACCCGTTCGTGACGGCGCAGTTCCTGGCCATCGTGGGCTCGACCCTGTCGGGCGACGCCGTGCTGAAGGGCCGCTCGCCGTTCGGTGACCGGGTGGGCGAGGCCATCGCCGACCCCCGGATCACCTTCGTCGACGACCCCACCGACCCCCGGGCCTTCACTGCCGGCACCTTCGACGGCGAGGGGCTGGCCACCCGCCGCAACGTCCTCGTCGATGCCGGGCGTCTGACCGGCTTCGTCCACGACGCCTACAGCGGCCGTCGCTCGGGCGCCGCCTCCACCGGCTCGGCGGTGCGTTCGGCCCGCAGCACCCCGTCGGCGGGCTGCCAGGCCATCAGCCTCCTGCCCGGCGACCGCAGCCCCGAGGAGCTCCTGGCCGAGGTGGGCGAGGGCCTGCTCGTGGCCGACGTCGCCGGCCTGCACTCCGGCGTCAACCCGGTCAGCGGCGACTTCTCGACCGGCGCCGACGGGCTGCGCATCACCGGCGGCGCCCTGGGCGAGCCCGTGCGCGAGTTCACCATCGCCTCGACGCTGCAGCGCATGCTCCAGGACGTCGTGGCCGTCGGCAACGACCTCACCTGGCTGCCCATGTCGGCCTCCGGGGTGACCCTGGTCATCGCCGACGTCAGCGTCTCCGGCACCTGAGGTGACCCCGCCGTCGACCCCGACCCCGGGCCGGTGAGCGACCTCGTGGCCCTGGCCCGCTCCCTGGCCGAGCGGGCCGAGCCGGACGAGGAGGTCGAGGCCTACGTCGCCCGCAGCCGGTCGCTGTCGGTGAAGGCCTACGACGGCGAGGTCGAGGCCTTCACCTCGGCCGAGAGCTTCGGGGTCGGCGTCCGGGTCGTGCGCGACCACCGGCAGGGCTTCGCCTCGGCCGGGACCTTCGACGAGGCGGTGCTGGCCGACACCCTGGCCGAGGCCCGCGACAACGCCCGGTACGCCGAGCCCGACGAGTGGGCCGGCCTCGTCGATCCCGACGGGGTGGCGCCGCCGGTCCTCGACGGCCTCTGGCACGACGACCTGGCCGCGACCAGACCGGAGGCCAAGGTGGCCTTGGCGGTCGACCTCGAGCGGGCGGTACGGGCCGCCGACCCCCGCATCGTCGGGGTGCGCTCGGCCACCTACGGCGAGGGCGCCGGCGAGGCGGCGGTGGCCAGCAGCCGGGGCCTGGTCGCCTCGGGCCGCGGCACCTCGTGCTCCCTCTCGGTCAGCGCCCTGGCCCGCGAGGGCGACGAGACCCAGATCGGCGGCGGCTCG
>CAYTJS010000252.1:3906-5725 GCA_964438115.1 uncultured Iamiaceae bacterium | reverse complement strand
CGTCGGCGGACACCCCGCCGGTGAGGTGACCGTCCCGGTCACCGGCGCGACCACCTCGGCGGCCCGGCCGAGCAGGGCGTCGGCGGTGGCGGGGTCCAGGTGGTCCCAGAGGCCGGCGGCCCGCCGGACCCGCCCGGGCGAGGGCGCCGGGGGGAGGCCACCGGCCAGGACGTCGGCCCCGGCGGCCAGCGCCTCGGGGTCGCGGGCGAGCAGGCCGACGGTGTCGAGGCTGCGGGCCAGCGGGTGGACGCCGACGGTGGGCACCAGGCCATGGGTGGGGCGCCACCCGTGGAGCCCGCAGGACGACGCCGGCACCCGCACCGACCCGATTGTGTCGGTGCCCAACCCGAGGTCGGCCCGGCCCCCTGCCACCGCCGCCGCCGAGCCGCTCGACGAGCCGCCCGGGTCGAGCCCGGGGTACGTGGGATTGACCGGCATGCCGTGGTGGGCGTTGTCCCCCGACAGGCTGTAGGCCATCTCCGCCGTGTGGGCCCGGCCGACCACCTCGGCCCCGGCGGCGAGGAGGCGGGTCACCGCCGGGGCGGTGACCGCCGCCGGCGGGTGGGTGGCGGCCCAGGTGGGCTGGCCCACCCCGGTGACCGAGCCGGCCACGTCGATCAGGTCCTTCACCACCACCGTCGTGCCCTCCAGGGGACCCGAGCCGGTGGCGGGCAGGTGCCGGTCGTCGACCAGCGCCCCCCACGGGTCGAGGGTCACGGCCCCAGCAGGACCGCGGTGACCTCCTCCGCCCACCGGCGGTCGTCCTGGTCCTCGGTGGCCGAGGCCAGCCCCTCGATCAGACGGGCGACGAGCAGGTGGCGCAGGACCCGGGCCGTGGCCCGACGCTCGGTGGCCAGGTCGGCGAAGCCCTCCTCCAACCAGCGGGCGATGGCCTCGTCGAGGGCGGCCAGCAGCTCGTCGACGGTGGCCGCCGCGGTGGCGTCCTGGCGGAGCCCCTCACCGAGCAGTAGCCGGACCGGGGCCTCCTCGGCCCGGGCCGAGGCCGACAGGTCGGCCAGGAAGGCCGTGAGCCGGGGCCCCAGCGGCCGGTCCCGCTCGGCCGCCGGCTGGTCGGTGGCCAGGAGGCGGAAGTAGCCCCGCTCCTCGATCACCGACCGCAGCAGATCGGCCTTGGAGGGGAAGTAGTGGTACAGCGTGGCCACGTTCAGCCCGCAGGCGGACGCCAGGGCCCGCATGGAGGTGTCGGCCGACCCGTGCTCGCTCATCAGGGCGAGGGCGGTGTCGAGGATGCGCGTCCGCTGGTCTTGCGCGGTGGGGGCGGGAGAGGTGGACATGCCGGGCCCCGGCAACCTATCCCACCACCGCAGGCCGGGGCCGGTTCCGTCCGACCACATCCGGACCGGCCCCCGGCGCCGTACCAGGGGCATGCGCTTCGACCTCGAGACCTACAAGGCGCACGCCGACCGGGTGCGCTGGGACGACCTGGACCTGGCCACCGCCTTCGCCGAGCGACCCCTCACCGAGCCCGACCTCCGCTGCCTGCGGTACATGCACGACGTGGAGCAGCACACCGTCTGCTACCTCCGGGATCTCCTGGCCACCCGGGCCCACGACGACGCCCGCATCACCACCTTCCTCTCGTTCTGGGTCCACGAGGAGCTGTGGCACGGCGAGGCCCTGGCCGCCGTGCTGACGGCCCACGGCGAGCCGGCGGGCGAGGCCCGCATCGTGGCCACCCGGGGCCGCCTCGGCTGGCGCAGCCGGCTGGGCCCGACCGTCTGGAACCTGGCGTCGCTGGCCCTACGGGACCTCCCGGCCGTGCACATGGCGTGGGGCGCGGTCAACGAGTGGACGACCC
>CAYTJS010000252.1:0-3806 GCA_964438115.1 uncultured Iamiaceae bacterium | reverse complement strand
CGGGACCTCCCGGCCGTGCACATGGCGTGGGGCGCGGTCAACGAGTGGACGACCCAGGCGGGGTACGCCCGCCTGGCGGCCCGGGCCCAGCACCCCACCCTCACCGCCCTGCTGCGCCGCATCATGAAGCAGGAGGGCCGCCACATCGACTTCTACGCCAGCGAGGCCCAGGAGCGCCTGGCCGCCTCGGCGACGGCCCGACGGCTGACCCGGACGGCGCTGCGCCGGGCCTGGGCCCCGGTCGGCTCGGGGGTCATGCCCGACCGGGAGGTCGCCTTCCTCACCGGCTACCTGTTCGGCGACCAGGACGGTGCCGCGGCGGCCGCCCGCATCGACCGCCGCATCGACCGCCTCCCGGGCCTGGCCGGGCTGGGCCTGCTCGCCCGGGCCCGACGGGCGCTCGCCCCGGAGGTCGGGATCCTCCCCGCCGCCGCCTGAGGGCTGGGTAGCCTGGCCCCCTTCCGACGGAGAGGGGTGCGCAGATGGCCGAGTCGATCAAGCTGGTGACCGAGGTGCCGGGGCCCAGGAGCCTCGAGCTGGTGGCCCGCCGCGAGGCCAACGTCCCCAACGGCGCCGCCAAGCTGACCCCGCTGGGCATCGCCGAGGCCGAGGGCTCGGTCGTGGTCGACCTCGACGGCAACCATCTGATCGACCTGGCCGGCGGCATCGGGGTCCTGGGCGTGGGTCACTGCCCGCCCGGGGTGGTCAGCGCCCTGCAGGCCCAGGCCGAGAAGCTCATCCACATCTGCAACATCGTCGCCTCCTCCGAGCCCTACCTCGACGTGGTCGAGCGGCTGAATGCCGCCACCCCCGGCGACTTCCCGAAGAAGACCCTGCTCTGCAACACCGGCGCCGAGGCCGTCGAGGCGGCGGTGGCCATCGCCCGCTCCTCGACCGGACGCCAGGGCGTCGTCGTCTTCGAGGGCGCCTACCACGGCCGGTCGAACCTGACGCTGTCGATGACCAGCAAGTTCGCCCTGTTCAAGAAGGGCTTCGGGCCCTTCGCCCCCGAGGTGTACCGCCTCCCCTTCCCCGACCTGTACCGCCGCCCCGACCAGTACACCGAGGACGAGTGGGTCGAGCACTACGTCGGTCTGCTGGACAAGGCCATGGTCGCCACCGTCGACCCGTCGCACGTGGCCGCCGTGGTCATCGAACCGGTCCTGGGCGAGGGCGGGTTCCTGCCCGCCCCCACCCCCTTCCTGCAGAAGCTGCGGGCCCTCTGTGACGAGCACGGCATGGTCCTCATCGCCGACGAGGTCCAGGCCGGCTTCGGGCGCACGGGCACCCTCTTCGCCATCGAGCACTCCGGCGTCGTGCCCGACCTGGTGACCACGGCCAAGTCGCTGGCCGCCGGCATGCCCCTGGCCGCCGTCACCGGGCGGGCCGAGATCATGGACGCCCCCCACCCCGGGGGCCTGGGCGGCACCTACTCGGGCAACCCGCTGGCCTGCGTCGCCGCCGTCGAGGCCATCGACACCATCAAGGACCCGGCCTTCCTGGCCCGGGCCCGCGAGGTGGGCGACCGCTTCCGCCGGCACCTCGAGGCCATCCAGGCCGAGCACCCCGACTTCGTGGGCGACGTCCGTGGCGTCGGGGCCATGCTCGTGATGGAGCTGGTCAGCGACCCGGTGGCCAAGACCCCCGACGTCGAGAGCACGGCCGCCATCACCGCCGCCACCCTGGAGCGGGGCGTCATCACCATCCGGGCCGGCCTCTACTCCAACTGCGTCCGGTTCCTCCCCGCCCTGACCATCGCCGACGAGGAGATCGACGAGGCCATGGCCGTGGTGGCCGAGGCCGTGCGGGTCGTGGCCAAGGAGCGGGCCGGTGCGTGACCGCCCCATCCGGGTCCTCGAGCTGACCGGCTCGCCCTTCGAGGTGGGCCGGGCCCACGGGGCCGCCCACGCCGACGACATCCGGGCCTACACCGAGGAGCGGGTCCGCCTCTCCTCCGAGGGCACCTGGGCCGGCCACGAGCTGACCCGCAGCCAGGTCCTCGCCATCGCCGAGGCCTGCCTGCCCGCCCACGAGGCCTACGACGCCGACCTGTACGCCGAGATGCTCGGTATGGCCGAGGGGGCGGGCATCTCCCCCGCCGAGGCCGTGATCGTCGGCGGCTTCACCGACTTCGTCGACACCGTCCGGGCCATGGGCGGCCATCCCTTCCCCGAGGACACCTGCACCGCGACGCTCGTGCCCCCGGCCGCGGGCGGGGGCGAGGGCTGGTTCGCCCAGACCTGGGACATGCACGACACCGCCACCGAGCACATCGTGATGCTGCGCACCCGGGTCGATGGTCGGCCCGAGGCCCTCACCTTCACCACGGTGGGGTGCCTGGGCCAGATCGGCATGAACGAGCACGGCATCTGCGTGGGGATCAACAACCTCACCGCCAGCGACGGCCAGGTGGGCGTGACCTGGCCGTTCGTGGTGCGCAAGGCCCTGGCCCAGACCACCATCGAGGACGCCCTGGCCTGCGTGACCGACGCCCAGCTCGCCGGCGGCCACAACTTCCTGCTCCTCGACCGCCACGGCCGGGGCTACGACGTCGAGGCCATGCCCAGCGTCACCCACGTCATCGAACTGGCGGACGAGCCGGTGGTCCACACCAACCACTGCGTCGCCGAGGCGACCCAGGCCGTCCAGGGCCCGCGGGCGCCGTCCCGCATCGCCTCCTCCGAGAACCGCTACGCCCGGGCCGTGGACCTGCTGGGCAAGCGCCCGATCGACGAGGAGGTGCTGATGGCCATGACCCGCGACGAGGAGGCCATCTGCGAGCGGGCCGAACCCCCCTACGACGTCGAGTCGTGTGGGGCCACGGTCATGCGCCCCGCCACCGGCGACCTCTGGGCCGTGTGGGGCCTGCCCGTCGAGAACGACTACGAGCACTTCACCGTCGGCCCGAGCTGAGCGATGGTCGAGCGCAACGTCGTCGCCGAGGGCCCCGACGGCCTGGTCTACGTCACCCTCACCCCCGACCTGGCGCCGGGCTGTGAGCGGGTGGAGCTCACCGCCTTCCCCGCCGCCGATCCCGGCGGGCTGCTGAGCGAGGAGGACATCACCGTCTTCGCCGACGTCTTCCCCGAGGGCTTCTTCGTCTGCCTCGAGGACGACGAACCGGTGGGTCAGGGGGCGGGGATCTTCGTCGACTTCGACTTCGCCGCCCAGATCCAGCACACGATCCGGTCGCTGTGCGGGCCCCACCAGTGCGACAACCACGACCCGGACGGTGACTGGTACTACGGCGTCGACATCGCCGTGCTGCCCAGCCACCAGGGGCGGGGCATCGGCCGGATGCTCTACGACCTGCGCAAGGACCTCGTCGTGCGCCACGGCAAGCGGGGCATCATCGCCGGCGGTGACCTGCCCGGGTACCCCGACCACGCCGACCGGATGGACATCGAGACCTACGTGGCCGCGGTGGTGGCCGGCGACCTGGTCGACCCCACCCTCACCATGCAGCTGCGCAACGGCTTCGAGGTGCGGGGCGTGATCCACGACTACATGACCCACGACCACGGCGAGGACTACGCCAGCCTCATCGTCTGGGAGAACCCCGACCACCCCACCCACTGACGTGCTGCTGGCCGAGGTGGTCGCCGCCGCCGACCCGGCGGCCCCGGCCCTGGTCGACGGCGACCGGACCTGGAGCTTCGGCCGCCTGGCCGCCGAGATCGACCGAGTGGCCGCCGCCGTGGCCCGCCTCAGCGACCCCGGGGACCGGATCGCCGTGGTCGGGCGGAACCGGGCCGAGTACGTCGCCCTCCTCTACGGCATCCCCACCGCCGGCCGCATCGCCGTCC
>CAYTJS010000251.1:0-5728 GCA_964438115.1 uncultured Iamiaceae bacterium | reverse complement strand
CCCGCTGGTTGAGGCCCTTGGTCTCGACGGTGACCACGCCCCGGTCGGGCTTGGAGGAGGACTCGCGCACGTCGAGCACCCGGGTCTCGGCGTAGATGGTGTCGCCGTGGAAGGTGGGGCGCTTGTGGGTGAGCTGCTCGACGGCCAGGTTGGCGATGGCCGCCCCGGAGACGTCGGGGACGCTCATGCCCAGCACCAGCGAGTACACGAGGTTGCCCACGACCACGTTCTTGCCGTGCACGGTCTCGTTCTCGGCGAACCACTCGTTGGTGTGCAACGGGTGGTGGTTCATCGTGATCATGCAGAACAGGTGGTCGTCGTACTCGGTGATGGTCTTGCCCGGCCAGTGCTTGTAGATGTCACCGACCTGGAAGTCCTCCAGGTAGCGCCCGAAGGGGCGGTCATAGGTCGTCACGCCCCGGATGGTACGGCGGGCGCTGCCGTCGATACCTTTTCGGGCATGACCACCGGAGACCTGACCGCCGCCGCGTCCGCCATCGAGCTCGCCGGGGGTGTGGTCGACCGGGCCGTCGCCACGCTGGCCGAGCGCGGGGGGATCGACGCCAACCAGGTGATCGCCTACGACCTCGCCCACGCCGCCGCCGTCGTCGAGACGGGGCGGGCCATGCTCGACTACGGCGCCAAGGGCGCCACCGAGGCCGACCTGACCTGTGCCTACGTGGCCGAGGCCGTGGCCGACCTGACCGCCAAGCTCTACGGCCGGGAGGCCGACTGGGGCGTCGAGCCCGGCGTCCTCGACGGCGCCCGCGACTTCGTCGCCGCCCACCGCGACCCGGCGTTCGTGGCCTCGCTGGCCGACCAGCCCGGCCCGCTGCACCTCGACGAGGAGTTCGACCTCGTCAAGGACACGTTCCGACGCTTCGCCGAGGACAAGATCCGCCCGGTCGCCGAGCACGTCCACCGCACCAACGCCGACATCCCCGAGGAGATCATCGAGGGCATGGCCGAGCTGGGCGGCTTCGGCCTCTCGGTCCCCGAGGAGTACGGCGGCTACGCCGCCGGCGGCGAGAGCGACTACCTGGCCATGGTCGTGGCCACCGAGGAGCTGGCCCGGGGCAGCCTGGGCTGCGGCGGCTCGCTCATCACGCGGCCCGAGATCCTCTCCCGGGCCCTGGTCAAGGGCGGCACCGAGGAGCAGAAGCACGAGTGGCTGCCCAAGCTGGCCACCGGCGAGGTCATGGCCGCCGTGGCCGTCACCGAGCCCGACTTCGGCTCCGACGTGGCCGGCATCAAGGTCACCGCCACCCCCACCGACGGCGGTTGGCTCATCAACGGCGTGAAGACCTGGTGCACCTTCGGCGCCCGGGCCGACGCCCTCATGCTGCTGGCCCGCACCGACCCCGACCGCTCCAAGACCCACCGGGGCCTGTCGCTGTTCGTCGTGCCCAAGCCCCGGGGTGAGGGCCACGGCTTCGAGTTCACCCAGGGCGCCGGCGACCACGGCGGCGCCCCCGGCGGCGGGAAGATGGAGGGTCGCCCCATCGACACCATCGGCTACCGGGGCATGCACTCCTACGAGATCGCCTTCGACGACTGGTTCGTCGCCGCCGAGAACCAGGTCGGCGGCGAGGAGGGCCTGGGCAAGGGCTTCTACTTCCAGATGGAGGGCTTCGAGAACGGGCGCCTCCAGACCGCGGCCCGGGCCGTGGGTGTGATGCAGGCCGCCTACGAGGAGGCCCGCCAGTACGCCCAGGACCGGGTCGTGTTCGGCCGGCCCATCGCCGAGTACCAGCTCACCCAGGCCAAGCTCGGCCGGATGGCCTTCACCATCCAGGCCGCCCGCCAGTTCGGCTACGAGGTGGCCAAGATGATGGCCAAGGGCGAGGGTGCCCTCGAGGCCTCGATGGTCAAGGCCTACGTGTGCAAGGCCGCCGAGTGGGTGACCCGCGAGGCGATGCAGATCCACGGCGGCTTCGGCTACGCCGAGGAGTACCCGGTCAGCCGCTACTTCGTCGACGCCCGGGTGCTCTCCATCTTCGAGGGCGCGGACGAGACCCTCTGCCTGAAGGTCATCGCCCGCCGCCTCCTCGACAACGCCTGACCCGCCGGCCCGCCCCGCCGGGCGTGGCATCATCGCCCCCTTGCAGGGGGGAGGCGCCGAGATCCGGCGCGGGGCAGAACTGCTGGCGCTGACGGGCCTGGCCGTGACCCAGCCGGTGCTCGACGTGCTGGGACGAAGCCCGGAGACCTTCGTGTTCCGTGGCGTGGACGGCCTGCAGCTGATCGCCTTCGCCGCCGCCGTGGTCCTGGTGCCGCTGGCGCTGGCCTGGCTGCCCGGGCTGCTGTCGGGCCTGGGGGGTGAACGGGCCCGTCTGGTCGTGCACGTCGGCACGGTCGGGGTGCTGGCCGGGCTGGCCACCCTCGTCGGGGTGCGGCTGGCGGACTGGGCCCATGGCCCGGTGGCCCTGGTCGTCGCCGTGGTGGCGGGCGCCCTGGCGGCGCTGGCCTACGTCCGGGTGCGGGCGGTACACCAGTTCCTCGTCTACCTCTCGCCGTTGCCGGTGGTGGCGGCGTTGCTGTTCCTCTTCTCCTCGCCGGTGTCGGGCCTGGTCGACGGCGCCGAGGCCGAGGTGGTGGCCGACAGCGGGGGCACCCGCTCGGTCGTCTGGCTGATGCTCGACGAGTTCCCCACCGCCGCCATCCTCGACGAGGCCGGCGGGGTCGACGCCGCCGAGTACCCCGCGCTGGCCCGCCTCGCCCGCCAGGCCACCTGGTTCCGCAACTACACGACCCACAACGCCAGCACGGTGCAGGCCGTGCCGTCGGTCCTGTCGGGCGACCTGCCCCGCCGCGGCGCCACCCCGCTGCTCGTCGACTGGCCCGAGAACCTCTTCACCCTGCTGGGCGGCAGCTACGAGATGGCGGTGCAGGAGACGGTGACCCAGCTCTGCCCCGTCGACGTCTGCGACGGCGGTGATCGACAGGCGACCCGGCAGGCCGCCGGTGACGAGGGCTGGGGTGGCCTGGTCGAGGACACGTGGACGACCGTGCGCTCGCTGGTGGCGCTGGAGGCCGAGGCCAACGTGCGCACCGACGCCTTCGCCGAGGAGGTGGTCACCATCCCCGCGCCCGACGCCGGTGGGGCCGACCGGGACCGGGTGACCACCCAGCCCGCCCGCTTCGCCGAGTTCCTCGACGGGATGGCGGCGGGCGAGGAACCGACCCTGCACTTCCTCCACCTGATCCTCCCCCACGGGCCGTGGCGCTTCTTCCCCGACGGCACCGAGTACGCCTCACCCGAACGGGACCCCGAGGGCCAGATCGCCGGCACCTGGACCGACGCCTGGCCCGCCGAACTGACCCGGCTGCGCCTCGAGCTGCAGGCCCGCTACGCCGATGCCCTCGTCAGGCGCACGATCGACCGGCTGCGGGAGACCGGCCTGTGGGACGATGCCGTCGTGGTGGTGGTGGCCGACCACGGCGGGGCCTTCGTCGAGGGCGAGCCCGGTCGGGCCCTCGGTCGCCGCAACGTGCCCGACGTGATGTGGACGCCGCTGTTCGTGCGGGCCCCGGGCCTCGAGCCGGGCACCGACGACACCGACGTCGAGGCCACCGACCTGCTGCCGACGCTGGCCGACCTGCTGGGTGTCGACCTGCCCTACGAGGTGGACGGGCAGTCGGCGGCGTCCCAGCCCGACACCTCGGGCCGCAAGCGCTACCAGCGGATCCAGAACCCCTTCCAGCCCGAGCCCGACGCGCTCCTGAGCATCGACACCGAGGCCAACCTGGCCCGACTCCTGGACGAGGACTGGCCGGTCGTGCCCGTCGACGACCCGGTGGGCGCCTTCTACGCCCGGTACCCGATGGGCACCCTGGTGGGCCGGGCGACCGACGACCTCGACGTGGCCGCGGCGGACGCGGGCGCCGCGACGGTGGCCGACCTCGACGCCCTGGCCGACGGGGGCGACGGGCCGGTGGCCGCCTACGTGAGCGGCACGGTCGGCGGGGGCGTGCCCGCCGACGCCTGGGTGGTCCTCGCCCTCGACGGCAGGGTGGCCGCCGTGTCGCCCCAGTACCCGGTGGTCGACTCGTCCTCGGCGTTCTCGATGCTGCTCGACCAGGCCACCGCCACCACCACCGGCGGCGGCCACGAGGTGGCGCTGTTCTGGTCCGCCTCCCCCACCGGCCCCCTCCATCCCCTCTACGTCAACGGATGACCACCGGCCCACGGCTCGCGCCAGGCCGAGGCACCAGGACCCCGAAACGGGGGGCCCACGCCTCGACCTCCGCGACCCACCCAGCCCGAGGCACCAGCACCCCGGTTCGGGGGGCCCACGCCTCGAGCTCGGCAGGATGAGCGCCGTGGCCTCGCACTTCCGGCCGGGGGAGGACCCGTCGGCGTACGACCCGCTGGAGCGGGGCACCCTGGTGGCGGCCTGGCTCGTCCGGTGGGCGGCCGCGCCCGGGGCCCCGGCCCTCCGGGACCGGCCGCGGGGATGGGTCACCGCCGACTGGCTGGAGGAGTCCTCCCGGCGGGTGGCGGGCCGGTTCCGTGGGGCCGGACTGACCCCCGGGGACCGGGTGCTGTTCAGCACGGCGGCATCGATCGACCTCGTCGTCGCCCACGTGGCCGCCTACCGGGCGGGCCTGGTGGTCGTCCCGGTGAACACGGCGGCCACCGAACGGGAGGTGGCCCACGTGGTCACCGACGCCGGCGTGCGGGCCGCGGTGGTCGACGACGGGGCCCGGGCGGGCTGGATCACGGCGGCCGCCGGCACCGACGTCGTCGTGACCGACCCCACGGTGCCCCTCCCCGACCACGACGCCACCGACCTCGACCGGGTCGGACCCGACGACCCCGCCCACCTCGGCTACACGTCGGGCACGACGGGCGCCCCCAAGGGTGCCCTTCTCACCCACGGCAACCTGCTGGCCAACAGCGAGGGCCTCGAGCGGGCGTGGCGCTGGACCGCCGGGGACCGCCTGGTGCTGGCCCTCCCCCTCTACCACGCCCACGGCCTGTGCAACGGCGTCCACGGCACCCTGCTGGCCGGGGCCTCGGCCGTGCTCCTCGACGGGTTCTCGGTCGACGGGGTGCTCGACGCCGCCGCCGACCACGCCGCCACCCTCTTTTTCGGCGTGCCGACCATGTACCACCGCCTCGCCGTCGCCGGCCGGGTCGGCGAACTGGCCCGGCTGCGCCTGTGCGTCTCGGGCTCGGCCGCCCTACCTGCCGAGCTGCACGAGCGTCTCGCCGACGCCGCCGGGGTGCGGGTGCTCGAGCGCTACGGGATGACCGAGACCAACATGCTCGTCTCCAACCCCTACGACGGTGAACGGCGGCCCGGCACCGTCGGCCTGCCCCTTCCCGGGGTGGACGTGCGCCTGGCCGATCGGGGCGAGGTGGAGGTCCGCGGCGCCAACGTCTTCGGCGGCTACTGGGAACGCCCCGAGGCCACGGCCGGGTCGTTCACCGCCGACGGCTGGTTCCGCACCGGCGACCTCGGCGAGTGGGACGAGGCCGGCTATCTGCGACTGAAGGGCCGGGCCAAGGAGCTGATCATCACCGGGGGCTACAACGTCTATCCCCGCGAGGTCGAGGACGTCCTGGCGCTGCTCCCCGGGGTCGAGGAGGTGGCCGTCGTGGGCGAGCCCTCCGACGAGTGGGGCGAGGTCGTGGTGGCCCACGTCGTCGGCGACGGCGACACCGCCGCCCTCCTGGCCCACGCCCAGGCCCAGCTCGCCCCCAACAAGCGCCCCCCCCGGG
>CAYTJS010000250.1:0-5735 GCA_964438115.1 uncultured Iamiaceae bacterium | reverse complement strand
AGGGCGATGATCAGGAAGCCGAGCTGGGCCGGGATCGGGATGAGCACCGGGATGAAGGCCCCGATCACCCAGAAGATCTGGAACCGGGTCTCGAAGCGGGCGAAGGACCGACCCCGGTTGGCGTCGGGGGCGTCGCGCTGGACGATCGAGTCGAAGGCCAGTTTTGCCGTGTTGGCGCAGAACCCGACGGCGAAGGTGACGAACACCGACGCCACCAGGCCCCCGGTGAGGGCGCCGAGCAGGGCGGCGGCCACGGCGATGGCCATGGCCCCGACGAGGATGTCCTCCTCCTGGGTCGTGCGCCGCACCCACGGGGCCAGGATCGAGCCGAGGAAGGAGCCCGCCACGCTGCAGGCCACGGCCAGGCCGAGCTGCCACGCCGGCGACTCCCGCAGGGCGAAGGCCATGAGGAAGAGCAGGAAGCCGACGATGGCCCGCATGACGGCCATGGCCGAGGAGGCCAGGACGATGCCGCGGCTGCGCAGCTCGGCCTCCTCCACCTCGGCCGGGGCCTCCGGGGTCACCGCCGCCTTCGGCAGGGAGAGGGCCAGGACGGCGCTCACGCCGAAGACGAAGGTGGCGAAGCCCACGATCCAGGTCGGGCCGCCGATCCAGCCCAGGATCACGCCGGGGATGCCGACGACGAAGCCGCCGATGCCGGTGATGATCGACAGCTTGGCGTTGGCCTCGACCAGCTCCTGGTCGTCGGCCACGGTGCTGGGGACGATGGCCGACTTGGCGATGTTGTACCCCTTGCCCAGCACCAGCATCAGCAGGGCGGCGAAGAAGACCCACAGGTCGTCGAAGGTGGCGATCATCCACAGGCCGACCAGCACCCGGCTGACCGAGATGAGCACCACCATCAGCCGACGGCCGTTGGCGGCCCGGTCGATGGCGGGGCCGATGAAGGGGGCGACGACGGCGAAGGGCGCCATCGTCAGGGCCAGGTACAGGGCGACCTGGGTGCGGGCCTCGCCGGTGGGGATGGAGAAGAACAGCGAGTTGGCCAGGGCCAGGGCGATGAGGGCGTCGCCGCCCACCTGGGTGGCGTGGACCCGGGCCAGACGGGTGAAGGGGGACGCGACGAAGTGGTCGGCGTTGCGCTCGGGCGGCCCACCCGGGCCGTCGAAGACGTTCCAGCCCCGACCCCGGTTCACCCCGGGCACTGTACGACGGTGGCCCTCCCGCCCCTCGGGGCCCGGGGTCCGTCGGCCGGGGTCAGGACGACTGGCCGACCGGCTGGTCGCTGCGCTCGGGGGCCACGACCTTGTAGCCCACGCCCCGCACCGTGAGGATGCGCTCCGGGTGGGCCGGATCGACCTCGATGCGGCCCCGGAGGCGCTTGATGTGCACGTCGAGGGTCTTGGTGTCGCCCACGTAGTCGTGGCCCCAGACCTCGTCGATGAGCCGGTCGCGGGTCACCACCCGACCCGCCCGCTCGAGCAGGAGTTGCAGGACCTCGAACTCCTTCAGCGGCAGGTCCAGGGGTTCGCCGCGCAGGCTGACCTCGTGGCGGTCCGGGTCGAGCACGAGGTCACCGGCGGCCAGCACCTCGTCGCCGGTCCCCGGGACCCGGTCGGGGGCCCGTTCGGCCGCCCGGCGCAGGACGGCCCGCATCCGGGCCACCAGCTCGCGCAGGCGGTAGGGCTTGGTGACGTAGTCGTCGGCGCCCACCTCGAGGCCGACCACGGTGTCCACCTCCGAGCCCTTCGCCGTCACCATGATGATGGGCACCTTCGAGCGCGACCGCAGCTCGCGGCAGACGTCGACGCCCGACACCTTGGGCAGCATCAGGTCGAGCAGGACCAGGTCGGGTCGCACGGCGTCGAAGACGAGCAGGGCCTCGGCGCCGTCGCGAGCGACCTGCACCCGGAAGCCCTCCTTCTTCAGCCCCACCGTGAGGGCCTCGACGAAGGTGGGCTCGTCCTCCACGACGAGCACGGTCAGAGCGTCAGCCACGACGGGCCTCCTTGTCACCGATGGGGACGGACACGAGCGGGAGCCGCAGGACGAAGGTCGAGCCCTCGCCCTCGCGGGAGGTCACCGTCACCTCGCCCCCGTGGGCCCGGGCGACGTTGCGGACGATGGCCAAGCCGAGCCCGGTCCCGCCGGTGGCCCGGCTGCGGGCCTTGTCGACCCGGTAGAAGCGCTCGAAGACCCGTTCCAGGTCGCCCTGGGGGATGCCGATCCCCCGGTCGCGGACCACGATCTCGGCCCACCCGTCACCACGATGGACGGCGACGGCGACCGGGGAGGCGCCGTCGGCGTACTTGACGGCGTTGTCGATCAGGTTGGTCACCGCCGAGGCCAGCTGGTGGGGATCGGCCAGGCAGGTCAGGCCGTCGACCAGATCGGTCTCGAGGTCGACCCCGGCCGCCTCCGCCGCCGGCACGAGACCGGCGATGCACCCCTCGACCAGCATCGCCACGTCCACCGGCTCGCGGGCCCGGGCCGAGCCCTCGACCTCGCTCAGCTCGAGGAGGTCGTCGACGATGTGGCCCAGGCGGTGGGCCTCCTCGGCCAGACGGAGGATGCGCCGCTCCCGCTCGGGACCCTCCGCCACACTCTCGAGGGTCTCGGCCAGAAGGGCGATGGCGCCCGCCGGGGTCTTCAGCTCGTGGCTCACGTTGGCCACGAACTCCTGACGCACCGCCTCGAGGCGACGCAGGCGGGACTCGTCACGGACCACGACGACGGCGCCGGTCCGGGCGCCACTCGGCCCGAGCGGGGAGGCGGCCACGCTCACCAGGCGCGCCGGGGGGCCGAACAGCTCGACCTCCCGCTCGACCGTGCGGCCCTGCTGGGCCTCCAGGAGGGCACCGTCGACGGCGGCGGCCACGATGGCCTCCTCGTGGCGGGCATCGGTCAACAGGCCGGCGGCGGCGTTGGTGAAGAGCCGATGGCCCTCGAGGTCGACCACGATGATCCCCTCGCCGACCAGGTCGAGCGACCCCTCCAGGCGGTGGACCTGGGCGGCGGCCTCGGCCAGGTCCCGCTCGGCGTCGGCGGCCCGCCGGCGGGCGGTGCTCGCTGTGGCGGCGGCCCGCTCGGTCCGACGGCCGGCCAGGGCGACGGTGACGACGGCGCCGAACGCGGCGCCGAGGACGAGCCAGGCCACGGCGCCCACCTCAGGCGCTCCGCCGCACGGCGGCCTCGACCACACCGGCGGCCGGCACGGGATCGCCGACCCGGATGCCCACGAGAGAGGAGACGGCGGCCCAGCCCTCGCGGACCAGCCGGGTGTCGCTGCCCTCGGGCAGTTCGTCGTCCACCTCGCGCAACTCCATCTGGATGCGACCCGGGGCGGCGTCGGCAATGGCGGCCCGCACCGATCCGAACGGGGCCAAGGTCGCCCAACGCACCCCGTGGACCTCGCCGGGGACGGTGTTGGGCACGTTCAGGTTGATCACGGTCGTGGGCGGGGCGGCGACCAGCCAGTCGAGGACGTCCACCGCCAGGCGGGCGGCGGTCACCCAGTGCATGGGCTCGCCCCAGTCCTGGCTCACCGCCAGGCCCGAGAGCCCGAGGTTGGCGGCGGTGAGGGCGGCGCCGACGGTGCCCGAGTGCAGGGTGGCCCGGCCCGTGTTGAGGCCGGGGTTGATGCCCGACACGATCACCTCCGGCGGGGAGCCGAAGGCACCGAGGTGCCCGGCGAACACGGCCAGCGCCGGCGTCCCGCGCACCGCCAGCGCCGTCAGGGAGGGGGCGTCGGGGAGGGCGACCTCGCGGACGTCGATGTGCTCGTCGGGGTGCCAGCGGCCGATGCCGGCGCCGCACCCGCTCTGGTCCTGATCGGGGGCGGCGACCACCACCTCGTGACCGTCGCCGGCCAAGGCGGCGGCCAGGACGCCGAGGCCACGGCTCTCCACCCCGTCGTCGTTGGTCACGAGGACGCGCACGGACCGGACCTAGCCGTCCTCGGCTCGATCGGCCACGGGCTGCTCCACCGGGCCGGGCTCGTGGATGTTGGTCGGTGCTTCCTCGCCGGACCCTTCCCCCGGCAGCCACCCGGTCACCAGGTACTGGACCCGCTCACCCATGTTCACCGCGTGGTCACCGATGCGCTCGTAGTACCTGGCGATCAGGGCCAACTGCACGGCAGCGTTGAGGTCGACCTTGCCCTCCTCGTGGGCGGCGATGACCGCCTCGATGAAGTCCTTCTGCAGGTCGTCGAGGACGTCGTCCATGTCGTCGATGGCGGCGGCCAGGGCGGCGTCGCTGTCGAGGTAGGCGTCGATGGCGGCCTTGTAGAGGCGGGCGGCCTCCTCGCTCATCTGGGCGATGAGGCCCCGCACCCGCGGGGTCAGCTCGTCGCCGTAGATACGACGCATCGTCTTGGCGATGTTGACGACCAGGTCGCCCGAGCGCTCGATCTCCGACGCCATGCGCAGGGCGCTGACGATGAGGCGGAGATCGGTGGCCATGGGCTGTTGGAGGACGAGGAGGGCGTAGCAGCGCTCCTCGATCTCGAGGGTCAGCCGGTCCAGCTCGTCGTCGTGCTCGATGAGGGCCTGGGCGGCCGCCAGGTCGCCGCCCAACAGGGCCTGGGTGCCCCGGGGGATGACGTCGGTGACCATCGCCGCCAGGCGGGCCACCTCCGTCTTCACCTCGTCGAGCTGCTGGTGGAAGGTCGGTCGGGTGTCGTTCATGGCCCCCCTCTGGTCACCGCACCTCGGCGGCGAGGTGATCCGGGTCCCCAGTGAACAGGTACCGGAGCCGGGCGCCAAGGACCCCGGCATGGTCGTCGATGCGGGACAGGGCCTGGCCGGCGGTCATGGCCTTCACCGCCACGGCCACGGCGTCGTCCCCGTCGAGGCGGTGGACCTCGCTCACCAGGCGTCCCATCAGCAGGTCCGCCTCGCTGGAGCCGGCCGACACCTCGGCCGCCAGCTCGGGCGAGGCCGCCGAGAACGCCCGCAGGGCGAGTCGGTAGTGGTCGATGGCCCGGTCGCAGAGGGCGGCGAGCACGTCGGTGATCTCGGGCGAGCGGTGCAGCAACTCGTGGTGGTCGGCCAGCTTCACGACGCGCAGGGCCAGGTCACCGATGCGCTCCAGCTCGGCGGTGATACGCACCACCGAGACGATGAGGCGCAGGTCGGAGGCGACCGGCTGCTCGCGGGCGAGGAGGTCGTAGCAGCGCTCGGTCAGCGACACCTGCATGGCGTCGATCTCGTCGTCGGCGGCCAGGGCGACCCCGGCCAGGGCCCGGTCACCGTCGGTCAGCACCGTGCGCATCCGCTCGAGGTTCTCGTCGACCCGGACGCCCATGAGCTCGACCTGCAGGCGGAGCTGGTCCAGCTCCGCCTGGTAGGCCGCCCGGGCGGTGGGCACGGCGGGGCGCTCAGCCGAAGCGGCCGGTGATGTAGTTCTCGGTGCGTTCATCGGCGGGGTTGGAGAAGATCTTCTCGGTCTCGTCGAACTCGACGAGCAGGCCGGTGCGCTGGTCGCCACCCTCGCCCTCGCCGGCCTCGTTGACCTCGGTGATGAAGAAGGCGGTGCGGTCGCTGACCCGGGCCGCCTGTTGCATGTTGTGGGTGACGATGACGATCGTGTACTCGTCCTTGATCTCCTGCATCAGGTCCTCGATGCGGGAGGTGGCGATGGGGTCGAGGGCCGAGCAGGGCTCGTCCATCAGGACGACCTCGGGCTCGACGGCGACGGCCCGGGCGATGCAGAGGCGCTGCTGCTGTCCGCCGGAGAGGCCCATGGCGCTGGCCTGCAGCCGGTCCTTCACC
>CAYTJS010000249.1:0-5750 GCA_964438115.1 uncultured Iamiaceae bacterium | reverse complement strand
CCAGGGCGTACTGGCCCCCGAGGGACCAGCCCACCGCCCCGGCCAGGACCTCGATCCCGAGGGCGTCGAGGACGCCGGCGACCACCGGGGTGAAGGCGGCGGTGTCGCGCCCGGGCTGGGGGGCGGACGCGCCCAGGCCCGGGCGGTCGACCGCAAGCAGGCGCACGCCCCGCTCGACGGCGGTGGCGTGCATCAACGCGCCGTCCCCTGCGTCGGATAGCCCGCCGTGGCACCACAGCACGACCGGCCCCGTGTCGGCCCCGAACCACCGGGTGCCCACGGCCCGGCCGGCGACGGTCACGGTCGAGGATGGCACGGCCCCACCTTGGTCCAGCCGCCGGCACGGGGCAACGAGCCGCCCGGTCGCCCGGGCGCCGCCGACCGCTCAGGCCAGGTCGGCCATGACCTCCTGGACGAAGCGCTCGACCTGGGCCTCGCCGGCGCCGGGCCAGCCGCAGACCAGGTAGCCGTAGCCGGCGTCGCGCCAGGCCTCGGCGTCGCGGCGGGCGGTGTCGAGGTCGTCGAGGGAGAGGGAGCCCGCCTTCAGGATGGCGTCGGGGTCCCGTCCGGCGTCCTCGGCCAGCACCCGCAGCCGGTCGGCGGCCGGCTGCAGCGACTCGGGCGTGCCGTAGGCGTGCCACACGTCGGCGAAACGGGCGGCCAGGGGCAGCGTGCGGCGGGGGCCGGCCCCACCGATCCAGATCGGCGGGTGCGGGTCCTGCACGGGGCGGGGCAGCAGACGGGCGTCCTGCAGCGAGACCTGGTGACCCTCGTAGGAGACGACCTCGCCGGTGAAGAGGCGGGTGAGGATCTCGAGGGCGTCCTCCAGCAGGTCGAAGCGCTCGCCGGTCGCCGGGAACGGGATGCCCAGCTCGTGGTGCTCCTGGTCGAACCAGGCCGACCCCAGCGACAGCTCGAGGCGACCGTGGGAGGCGTGGTCGACGGTCATGGCCTGGGCCGCGAACAGCGACGGGTGGCGGTAGGTGACGCCGGTGACGAGCAGGCCCAGCCGGATGCGGCTGGTCTCACCGGCGAGGGAGGCCAGGGTCGTCATGCCCTCGAAGGTCTCGCCCGGGCCCTCGCCGTACATGGGCTTGAAGTGGTCGAACCCCCACGCCCCGTCGAAGCCCAGGTCCTCGGCGAACCGCGTCCGCCGCACCACCTCGTCCCAGCTCATCCGCTGCTGGGCCACATCCAGTCCGAATCGCATCCCCGCAGCGTGCCACACCCCCTCCCACCCCGAAATTGCGTGAGTTGGTCCCGCCGGGGATGACCAACTCACACCAGATCGGATCGGGCGGCCGGGGCCCCACTAGCGTCTCGGGCCATGGCCCGGGGGACGAGCGACGTGTGGGTGCTGGGCGGGTACCAGAGCGACTTCGCCCGCAACCTGACCCGGGAGGGGGTCGGGGCCGACGGGCTGACCGCCGAGGTCGTCACCCACACCCTGACCGACGCCGGCGTCGGGCCCGAGGCCGTCGAGGTCATCCACGTGGCCAACGCCTTCGGCGAGCTGTTCACCGGCCAGGCCCACCTGGGTGCCATGCCGGCGACGGTCTGCGACGAGCTGTGGGGCGTGCCCGCATCCCGACACGAGGCGGCCTGCGCGTCGGGCAGCATCGCCCTGCTCGCCGCCCTGGCCGACCTGCGGGCCGGGTTCTACGACGTCGCCCTGGTGCTGGGCATCGAGCTGGAGCGCACGGTCCCCGGCCCGACGGCCTCGGACCACCTGGGCGCCGCCGCCTTCGTGGGCCACGAGGGCCGGCCCGGGTCGGTGTTCTGGGCCGACATGTTCGACCAGGTGGCCGACGAGTACGACCGCCGGTACGGCATCGACGACCTGCACCTGCGGGCCATCGGTGGCCTCAACCTGGCCAACGCCCGCCGTAACCCCAACGCCCAGACCCGCACCTGGGCGGTGCCCGACGTGCTCGGACCCGCCGGGGTCGACGACGAGGTCAACCCGCCCGTCGAGGGGCGTCTCCGCCGCTACGACTGCAGCCAGATCACCGACGGCGGCGCCGGCCTGGTGCTCGTCACCGACGCCTGGCTGGCGGACCACCCCACGGCGCGACCCCGGGCCCGGCTGGCGTCATGGGCCCACCGCACCACCGGGCTGGCCCTCGCCCCCAAGCTGGCCCGCAGCGCCGACAGCCCCTACGTCATGCCCCACGTGCAGGAGGCGCTGGCCACCGCCCTGGCCGGGGCGGGCACCGACCTCGACGGCCTCGACGGACTCGAGACCCACGACTGCTTCAGCCCGTCGGAGTACCTGGCCATCGACCACATCGGCCTGACCGCCCCCGGCGAGTCGTGGAAGGCCGTCGAGGACGGGTCGATCGAGCCCGGCGGCCGGCTCCCCGTCAACCCCAGCGGCGGGCTCATCGGCGGCGGCCACCCCGTCGGTGCCACGGGCGTGCGCATGGTGCTCGACGCCACCCGCCAGGTGAGCGGGACCGCCGGCGACTACCAGGTCGAGGGCGCCCGGCGCTTCGCCACCCTGAACATCGGGGGCAGCACGGCCACGACGGTCAGCGTCGTGGTCGAGGCCGTCCCCGCCGACTGAGGAGCCCCATGGACGCCCGGATCGTCAACACGTTCATGTCGACCCTGCCCGCCGACGACGACCACCCCTACCGGTCGGGCGCCTGGCGCCCGCAGGTCCACGAGTGGGACGCCGAGCCCGAACTGGTCGAGGGTGAGGTGCCCGCCGACCTCGACGGCATGTACCTGCGCAACACCGAGAACCCGTTGCACCCGCCGCTCACCCACTACCACCCCTTCGACGGCGACGGGCTACTGCACCTCGTCGAGTTCCGCGACGGGCGGGTGGCCTACCGCAACCGCTTCGTGCGCACCGACGGGCTGGTCGCCGAGACCGAGGCCCAGCAGTCGCTGTGGGCCGGGTTCATCGAGAGCCCCGACGTGGCCGTGGGCGAGGGGGGTTGGGGGATCCGGGGGCGGATGAAGGACGCCTCGAGCACCGACGTGGTCGTGCACCGGGGCGAGGCCCTCTCCAGCTTCTACTGGTGCGGCGACCTCTACCGCATCGACCTGTCCACGGGTCACACCGTCGGCAAGCAGACCTGGGGCGGGGCCATCCCCGACTGGGGCGTGTCGGCCCACACCCGGGTCGACCCCCACACCGGCAACCTCCTCTTCTTCTCGTTCAGCAAGGAGGCGCCGCACCTGCGTTACGGCGAGGTCGGTCCCGACGGCGACGTGGTGCACCTCGTCGACGTGCCCCTCCCCGGGCCCCGCCTGCCCCACGACATGGCCTTCACCGAGCACTACGCCATCCTCAACGACCTGCCCCTGTACTGGCGGGCCGACCTGCTCGAGGCGGGCGCCCACATCCCCGTGTTCGACCGCGAACTGCCGTCGCGCTTCGCCATCGTCCCCCGACCCGGCGTGGCCGGCGGGATCCGCTGGTTCGAGGCCGACCCCACCTACGTCCTGCACTGGGTGAACGCCTACGAGGACGGCGACACCATCGTCCTCGACGGGTTCTTCCAGGGCTGCCCCCTGCCGTCGACCAAGGGCGCGACCAGCTTCGAGGACGCCGTGTTCCGGGGCATCGGCCTCGACCTGCTCGAGGCCCGGCTCCACCGGTGGCGCTTCGACCTCACCACCGGGCGGACCACCGAGGAGGACCTGAGCGACCGGGTCACCGAGTTCGGGATGATCGACCCCGGGCGGGCCACCACCGCCCACCGGTACGTCCACGCCCCCACCGGGGCGCCCGGCCGGTTCCTCTTCGACGGCCTGGTCAAGCACGACCTCGTGGCCGGCACCGAATCCCACCTGGCCTTCGGCGACGGCGTGTACGGCAGCGAGCCCCAGGTCGTCCTCCGCCCTGGCGCCACCGCCGAGGACGACGGGTACCTCATCACCCTGACCACCGACCTGAACGACGATGCCAGTTACTGCCTGGTGCTCGACGCCGCCGACCCGACGGCAGGGCCCGTCGCCAAGCTGCGCCTGCCCGAGCGGATCAGCTCCGGGACCCACTCCCACTGGGCCGGCCGCGCCGACCTCGCCGGCGCCTCGATGCTCCCCACCTGACCCACCCACACCTCGAAATTGCGTGAGTTGGTCACCCTCAGGCGGACCAACTCACGCAATGTCGGTGGGGAGTCAGCGGAAGTCGGCGACGGTGGCGGACTCGGTGCCGGCCAGGGGGAGGAGTTCCTCGAGGCCGATCTGGCGGAGGAGGCTGGCCCCGTCGAGATAGACCCGCTCGTTGGTGATGCGGTCGCCGGCGAAGGAGAACACGGCGATCACCGGCACCCGGAACGAGCGGCCGGTCGGCGTCATCCCCAGAAACCGGCCCGTGTTGGTGCCCAGCAGGTCGAACTCGGCGACGATCGTGTCGTCGTCGGCCACGTGGAAGCGGACGTGCTCGTGGCGCTGGTCGGGGACGGCCGTGCGCTAGGCCGTGTGGTAGGCGACGACGGCGTCAGCCCCTTCGTGGACCTGGCCCGTCGCCACGATCTCGTACCGGGGCACGTCCGCGAAGGTGGCCAGACACCGGTCCCAGTCGTGGTCCACCTCCGACCGGAAGTGCTCGTCGAGCACCGTCAGCCGCCGTTCCCGCAGGTCCCCCGTCGTCATCGCCGCCGACGCTAACCCACCCGTTCTGGGCGGGTCCCCGCCCCGCCGTCCTCGATCATGGCTGAGGATCCCTACGTGCGGCCCGAGCGGCGGGAGCCGCGCAGGCGGGTCGTACGGTCTCGGGGGTGAGCAACGACCATGAGCAGGACCACGGCCACGATCACGGGCCCCAGGCCGTCCGCCGCCACTGCGACGTGGCGGTGGCCGCCGGCTCGGCTCGCGCCCTGCGTGCTGCGCTCGAGGTGGCGGCGGCGGGGAGAGCGGTGATGGTGGTCGATCCCGACCAGCCCGCCACCCTGGCCGACCGACGGGAGGCGGCCCGGGCGCACGGCGTGGAGGTGCTGGCCGGCCGGGTGGTCGACCTGACCCCACTCGACGACGGCCGCACACGGGTCGACCTGGTCGGCGGCCACGCCATCCTCGCCCGGTGGGTCCTGGCGGCCGAGGCGGCCGAGGACGATGACGCCGTGGCCGTGGTGCTCGCCGCCCTGGCCGACGAGGACGCCGCCCGGGGTGCCGTGGCCACCAACGCCCTCGACTGGGACCACCGCTACGGCGGCGAGCAGATGTGGAGTGGCAACCCCAACGGGACCCTCGTCGCCGAGGCGACCGGGCTGGCCCCGGGCCGGGCCCTCGACGTCGGGGCCGGCGAGGGCGGCGACGCCATCTGGCTGGCGGAGCAGGGCTGGACGGTGACGGCCAACGACATCTCGGCCCGGGCCCTGGAGCGGCTCGCCGCCGAGGCCGACCGACGGGGCCTGCGCGTACGCACCCTCTGCGCCGACGCCAACACGCGGGGGGTCTTCGGCGACGAGACCTACGACCTGGTGTCGGCCCAGTACGCCTCGATCCCCCGCACCGGCGACGGCCGCGGCCTGGTCAACCTCCTGGGCGCCGTGGCCCCGGGGGGCACGATCGTCGTCGTCAGCCACGACCTCGAGCCGATGCGGGCCCCGGTCGACACCTCGACCACGAGCCGGCCGTGGGACCCCGACGCCTACGTCCGGGTCACCGACGTGGCCGAGGCCATCGCCGACGACCCCGACTGGGTGGTCGAGGTCCACGAGCTGCGCCCCCGCCCGCCCGGCGCGGCCCCCGCCGCCCACCACGTCGACGCCCGCGTCCTCCGCGCCCGC
>CAYTJS010000248.1:2021-5781 GCA_964438115.1 uncultured Iamiaceae bacterium | reverse complement strand
GATCATGATCCACATCCCCCACCACGTGGACATGCGCATCCCGATGTACCGCCTCGAGCTGGCGGCGGCGGCCATCAAGGCGCACTACCCCGAGACCGTCCACGACGACAAGCTGCGCTTCCGCGACTTCGTGGCCAACAGCCGCCAGTGCAAGCTCTACGACTTCGAGGCCGGCACCTGGCTGACCTACCGCGAGGCCGCCGAGCGCACCGTGGAGCCCGCCCCCGCACCGTAGGGGCCAGACTTCCCGACCGTGGACGTCGGGACCGCGGTCGCCAGTGCCTTCTCGGCCGGCATCTCGATGTACGGGGTGCTGGCCGCCCTGGGCATCGCCGGCCGCCTCGACTGGATCGCCGCCCCCGCGGTCCTGCAGCGGCCCGGGGTGCTGGTCGTCCTCCTCGGGCTGTTCGTCGTCGACCTGATCGTCGACAAGATCGCCTGGCTGGACTCGGTGTGGGACGCCATCCACACCGTGCTGCGGCCGGCGGCGGGGGCCACGATCATGGCCATCGCCCCCGACCAGGCCCTGCCGGTCCCGGTGGCCCTCGGCATCGGTGGGGCGCTGGCCCTGACCAGCCACTCGGCCAAGGCCGCCACCCGGGTCCTGGTCAACACCTCCCCCGAGCCGGCGTCGAACGTGGTGGTGAGCGCGGCCGAGGACGGCCTCGTCGCCGTGCTCATGGCCTTCGCCATCGCCAACCCCGAGGTGGCCGCCGCCCTCACGGCCCTCCTCGTCCTCGCCGCCCTCGCCGTCATCGCCACCGCGTGGATCGGCGTGAGCAGGTTTCGGAAGCGGCGGGCAGCCAGGCGGCGAGCCGATCCGCCGCCCGGCGGAGCAAGACCGCCAGGTTCTCCTCCCCCACCAGCGCCAGGCCCTCCGCCGGGGTGACCCAGCGCAGGGCGGCCCGGTCGTGCTCGGCCCGGACGCGCTCGGGCGTGGCCGTGGCCAGCAGGTAGCGGACGTCGAGATGCTCGTGGTCGGGCTCGCCCTTCGCCGCGGGGACGGGCACCCTGACCAGGTGCTCGATGAAGGGATCGGGCCCGGGCCAGGCGACGAGGTCGTCGAGCCCGGTCTCCTCCCGTCCCTCCCGCAGCGCCACGCTGAAGGGGTCGGTCTCCCCCGGGTCGCCGTGGCCCCCGACCTGGAACCACCCACCGAGGCGCTCGTGCCAGCGCAGGAGCAGCCGACCGCTCGGCGGGTGGACGACGAGGGCCGAGCCGGTCACGTGCAACGGTCGGGTGCGGTCGAAGGCCTCGGGCCGGGCCAGGAGCCCACGGGCGGCGGCCAGGTCGGCCGTCTCGGTCTCGTCCTGGGCCTCGTACCGGTCGAGCTGGGCGGCCACGTCCACCCGGCCATGCTCGCAGGTGGGACACTGCCCCCATGAGTGGTGGCATGGAGATGGCCGACCGGAACCGCCTCGAGGACGTGATGCGCCTCGAGGCCCAACTCCGGGACGTCGAGTACAACATCAAACGCCTGCTGGGGAACGCCGGCCTGTCGTGGGAGCCGGCGCCGCCGCCGGGCTCCGACGTGCCCCCCGGGGTCATGGAGGCCCTCGAGGCCGGCGACCTCATGGCCGCCTACAAGGCCTACCGCGGCGCCACCGGCGTCGGCCTGAAGGAGGCCCAGGAGGCCGTCGAGGCGATCCGCGCCGGCCGCTAACCCGATCGCTCGGCCAGCAGGTGGCGGAGGCAGTCGGCGGCGGGGTTCTCCAGCCAGATGGTGTGGTCGGCCGGGAAGAGGCCCCGGTCGACCGCCCGGTTGATGACCCGCACGACGATGGCCGAGTACCGGAACGCGGCGAACAGCTCGTAGAGGTGGGTGTCGCCCACGTCGCGCCCGGCAGCAGCGGAGTACAGCTCGACCTGCTCCGGGCGGGTGGGCTCACCCGGCAGTCGGTCGTGGCCGCCGACCTCGTGGCAGGACCGGTCGAACATGAGCCACCAGCCCAGGTCGTGCTCGGCGGGGGCGATGGACGCCGCCTCCCAGTCGGTGAGGCTGGCGACGAGGAAGTCCTGCCAGATGACGTTGCCCAGCCGGGGGTCGCCCCAGCACAGGCCGGGCACGGACGGCTCGGGCAACTCGGCGTGGAGGATGGCCAGGGCCTCGTCGATGGCGGGGTGGACCCGGCCCCGCAGCTCCTCGCTCACCTGGGCCTCCCAGAGGTCGAGCTGGCGGGCCAGCGTGGGCTCGACGCCGTCGGGGACCAGCCAGTCGAGGCCGGCGGCCCGCCAGTCCACGGCGTGGACCTCGGCCAGGGCCCGCACGCCGTCGGCCACCATGCGCCGGCGCTCCTCGGGCTGGGCCTCGGCGAAGAAGCCCGCCGCCGGGTAGGGGGGGTCGACCGGAGGCACCACGCCGTCGACGAAGTCCATGACGAAGAACGGGGTGCCGATGGCCTCGCCGGTCAGGTCGGTGGCCAGGATCGACGCCACGGGGATGGCCGTGTGCTCGGCCAGGGCGGTCATCACCCGGTGCTGGATCTCGATCTCGACCTCGAAGCCGGCCACCTGGGCCGGGTAGATGGCGGGCTCGGGCGTCTCGGCCCGCAGCACCAGCCGACGCCGGACCTCCTTGCCACCCGCCTCGTAGGTCGCGGTGAAGAGCAGGGTCTCGGCCGAGTAGCCGATGCCCTCGGGCACCCCGGTGTCGGTGATGGTGACCTCGCCCTCGGCGCCCAGGGCGGGGCCCAGGTGGAGGGCCAGGCGGTCCCAGCGCTCCTGCAACTCGGTCATCGATCGCCTTCTCCGTGGTCGCGGTGGGCGGGGTTGGCGAAGAAGCGACGGGCGGCCGCCGCCGACCAGTTGTCGTGGTCCTCGCCGTAGGCGGTGCCGCCGTCCCAGGTCCACTCGGTCAGGCAGTTCCAGGTGAACAGGTTCGGGTTGAGATGGAGGCCGAAGCGGTTGAGGCCTCGACCCTCGGCCTCGACGGTCCGGCCCAACTCGTCGACCAGGGTGAGGGCCACCCGGGTGGGCGCGCCCCCGGCGCGGGCCAGCACCTCGCGGCGCCCCGACGCCAGCCGGGCGTACCGGCCACCGATGCTCAGGTAGCCGTGGATCACGATGCCACCGTCGCCCCAGTCCATGGTGATGGCGTGGAAGCCGTCGTCGGCCGAGGCGGTGGCGTAGCTGTAGCCGCCCCCGTGGGCGCCGCTGTGGTGCAGGTCGGCCCCGAACTGGGACCGGGAGCCCCAGGAGCGGTCGCGGAACCCGAAGGCGTCGACCTCGATCTCCTCGCCCTCCAGCACGAGTCGGCCCGTGTAGCGGCCGGGCTGGTCGAGGTGGGAGTCGGCCAGGCGGTTGGGCGGGTGGAGGCCCTCGAAGGTCAGGTCGACGAGGAACGACCCGTCGTCGGGGTCCTCGTAGGCCACCTCGTAGACCGTGAGCGGCTCGAGGCAGCGGTAGCGGATGCCGTTGGGCAGGCGCAGGTCGCTGAGGTCCTGGTCGGGCATCGGGAGGTGCCAGAACGACTTGGCGTAGCGGGCGTTCCAGGGCTGGTCCCCGGTGTCGTCCCAGGCATAGGCGGCCGCAGCGCAGACCCCCTGGTTGGGGCGGAAGAACGGGTACAGCTGGGCCGACAGCCGCCGCTCGGGCACGGCGAAGGTGAACCAGGCCGTCTCGGTCCAGTAGGGATCGTCCGACGTCGGGGGATGGAAGGAATCGTCCACATTCGTCGGCCTCCGGCCTCCCGGCTCCGTCACACTTGTCGGCCTCCGGCCTCCCGGCTCCGTCACACTTGTCGGCCTCCGGCCTCCCGGCT
>CAYTJS010000248.1:0-1921 GCA_964438115.1 uncultured Iamiaceae bacterium | reverse complement strand
CCGCCGATGCCGCCGATCCGCCGGGTTGCTCCGCTCCGCTCCGCAACGTGGCCCCCGGCCCGAAGCCCGTGGACACCTCGGGAGATTGGGGCGTGCGGCGCGTCATGGGTCGGAACAGTAGAGACTCGTCCCGTGGCGCTCGACCTGGCTGACACGGGACTGCCGGTCGAGGAGGTCGTGGGTGAGGTGCGGGCGGCCCTGGCGGGGCCGGGGGTGGCCGTCCTGACCGCCGAGCCGGGGGCGGGCAAGACCACCGTGATGCCCCTCCGACTGCTCGACGAGGGCTGGCTCGGGGACGGCCGGATCGTCGTGCTCGAGCCGCGGCGGCTGGCGGCGCGGGCGGCGGCCCGGCGGATGACCGACCTGCTGGGCGAGGAGGTGGGGCGCACCGTCGGCTACCGCACCCGGGACGAGCGCCGGGTCGGTCCCGCGACCCGCATCGAGGTGATCACCGAGGGGATCCTGACCCGGCGCCTCCAGGCCGACCCCGCCCTGGAGGGCACCGCCCTCGTGGTGCTCGACGAAGTCCACGAGCGCCACCTCCAGACCGACCTGGCCCTGGCCCTCACCCTCGACGCCCGCCGGGGGCTGCGCCCCGACCTGCGGGTGCTGGCCATGTCGGCCACCCTCGACGCCGTCGCCCTGGCCCGCCTCCTCGGCGGCGACGCCGGGCCCGCCCCCGTCGTGGCCAGCGAGGGCCGGACCCATCCCGTCGAGGTCCGCTGGCGGCCGCCGGACCCCCGTCAGTCCCCGCTCGACGCCCTCGTCGCCACCGTGCACGAGGCGGTCCGGGACGAGGAGGGCGATGTCCTCGTGTTCCTCCCGGGCGCGGCGGCGATCCGCCGGGCCGGGGAGCGGCTCCGGGATCTGCCGCCCGACGTCGACCTCCGGCCCCTGCACGGGAGCCTGCGGGCCGAGGACCAGGACCGGGCGCTGGCCCCGTCGCCGCCGGGGCGGCGACGGGTCGTGCTGGCCACCGACCTGGCCGAGTCGAGCCTGACCGTGCCCGGGGTGCGGGTCGTCGTCGACGGCGGCGAGGTGCGCCGCCCCCGCCACGACGTCAGGGCCGGGATGAGCCGTCTGCACACCACGGCGTCCTCACGGGCCTCGGCCGAGCAGCGGGCCGGGCGGGCGGGCCGCACCGGACCCGGCGTGGCCTACCGCGGGTGGTCCGAGGCCGAGCACGGCACCCGGCGGGCGTTCACCCCGCCCGAGATCGCCGGGGCCGACCTGGCCGGCCTCGCCCTCGAGGTGGCCGTGTGGGGAGCGGCCGTCGACGACCTGCCCTTCCTCGACCCGCCCCCCGCCGCCGCGCTCGCCGAGGCCATCGCCCTGCTGCGCTCGCTCGGCGCCGTCGACGGCGCCGGCCGCCCCACGTCGATCGGCCGGGCCATGGCCGACCTGCCCCTCCACCCCCGCCTGGCCCACCTGGTGGTGGCCGACGGCAGCCGCCTGGCCTGCGTGCTGGCGGCGCTGCTGGAGGAGCGGGACCCGCTCTCGGGGCGGCCCGGCGAGGTCGACGTCGACGTGGCCGAGCGGGTCCGTCTGGTCGAGGACCCGCGACGCCGCCACCCCCGCCTCGACCCCCAGGCCCTGGCCACGGTCCGCCGCCGGGCCGACGAGCTGGCCCGCCGCGCCGGGGTGACCGACGAAGGTGCGGCCGACCCGGACCGGGCGGGCGCCGCCCTGGCCCTGGCGTTCCCCGACCGGGTGGCCCAGCGCCGGGGGCCGGGCCGGTACCTGCTGCGCGGCGGCCGGGCGGTGGCCATCGGGCGCCAGGACCCCCTGGCCGGCGAGCCGTTCCTCGTCGTCGCCGCCCTGGCGCCGCCCGGCCCCGACGGGCCCGATGACCGGATCCAGCTGGCGGCCCGGCTGGACGAGGCTGATCTGCTCGCCGCCCTGAGCGACGAGGTGGCCGAGG
>CAYTJS010000247.1:0-5783 GCA_964438115.1 uncultured Iamiaceae bacterium | reverse complement strand
AGCACCGTCGCCGCCATCGACTGCGGCACCAACTCGACCCGCCTCCTGGTCAGCCGCGACGGCGAGACCGTCGAGCGGCTGATGATCATCACCCGGCTCGGCCAGGGGGTCGACGCCACCGGGCGCCTGGCGCCCGAGGCCGTCGACCGGACCACGGCGGTGCTGCGCGAGTACCGGGCGGTCATGGACCGCCACGGCGTCGGGCGGGTGCGGATGACCGCCACCTCCGCCGCCCGCGACGCCGCCAACCGCGAGGACTTCTTCGCCGCCGCCGAGGCGGTCGTGGGGGTCCGTCCCGAGCTGCTGTCCGGTGAGGAGGAGGGCCGACTGTCCTTCGTCGGCGCCACCGCCGGGCTGGACCCTGGCGACGGACCCTTCCTCGTCGTCGACATCGGCGGTGGCTCGACCGAGTTCGCCGTGGGCGGGGCCGAGTTCGAGGGCGCCGTGTCGGTCGACATGGGCTGCGTGCGCATGACCGAGAAATTCCTCGAGCACGACCCACCCCGGCCCGAGGAGCTCACCGCCTGCCTGTCGGTGGTGCAGGTGCACCTCGACGACGTCGCCCGGGAGCTGCCGGCCGTGCTCGAGGCCCGCACCTTCGTCGGCCTGGCCGGCACCGTGTCGACGGTGGCCGCCGTCGAGCTGGGCCTCGCCGCCTACGACCGTGAGGCCATCCACCACCTCGAGCTGCCCCGCGCCGCCGTCGAGGACGTGTTCCGCACGCTCGCCACCGAGACCCGGGCCCAGCGGCTGGAGAACCCCGGCATGGAGGAGGCCCGGGCCGACGTGATCGTGGGTGGCTGCTGCGTGCTGGTGAAGCTGATGCGCCACTGGGGGCTCGAGACCTGCCTCGTGTCGGAGGCCGACATCCTCGACGGCCTCGTCGCCTCCATCGCCTGACGGCCCGGTCCCGCCCCGAGGTTTAGAGTCCCCTGCCGATGAGCACGCTCCTCGGTCGCCGGGTCCTCCTGCGCCCCCTGTCGGTGGCCGACTTCCCGGCCTGGCGGGAGGTCCGCACCCGCTGCGCCGACTGGCTGCTCAAATGGGAGCCCCAGCGTCTGCCCGGCCAGCCCGACGTGACCACCGACCGCGACGCCTTCGCCGTGCGCTGCTCGGCCCGCGAGCGCGAGCGCCAGCTGGGCACCGGGTACGGCTTCGGCATCTTCGTCGGGGGGCATTTCGCCGGCGAGATCAACCTCTCGTCGATCCAGCGGGGGCCGTTCCAGTCCGCCTACGTGGGCTACTGGATCGACGAGGCCCACGCCGGGCACGGCTACACCCCCGAGGCCGTGGTCGTCCTGTCCCGCTTCGCGTTCGACGACCTGCGGCTGCACCGCATCCAGATCTCGATCATCCCCCGCAACACGGCCAGCCGCCGGGTGGTCGAGAAGCTGGACCTGCGCAACGAGGGGACGGCCGAGCGCTACCTCGAGATCAACGGGACCTGGGAGGACCACATGCGCTTCGCCCTCACCGCCGAGGAGTGGCAGGTCCGCCGCGACGAGCTGCTCACCACCTGGATCGACTAGGCGCCGGCGAGCACCCGGGCCGTGGCGTGGCCGGCGGCGGCGGCCAGGACGCCGAGGGCGACCGACAGCCCCAGGTAGAGGGCGGCGGCGCCGACCCGGTCGGTGCGACCGAGCTGGAAGGCCTCCACGGTGAAGGTGGAGAAGGTGGTGTAGGCGCCGAGGAACCCGACGCCGAGGGCGGCGGTGACCTCCGGCGGCCAGTCCCGCTGGCCGGCCAGGTAGAGCAGGGCGCCGAGGGCGAAGGACCCGGTGACGTTGATCAGCAGCGTCGACCACGGGAACCGGTGGGCGCCCACGGCCTGGTTGATGCCGTGACGGGCCAGGGCCCCGCCGGCCCCGCCCAGGGCGACCAGCACGAGGCGCATGCTCAGGCCTGGCGGGAGCGGATGCGCTCCTGGAGCGCCCCCAGCCGGCGGCCGAACTCGGGCTGGTCGAGGGACCAGAGCTGGTCGACCAGCTCCCGCTCCACGGCGGCGGCGTGGTCGTCGATCGTGGCCATGTCGGCCACCGTCGCCTTCACCCGGCGGGCCAGCTCGCGGGGGGCGGCGGCGGCGCGGGCGGCCATCTCGTGGGCGGCGCCGAGCAGTTCGTCGTCGGGCAGGCAGCGCCAGACCAGGCCCACCCGCTCGGCCTCGCGGCCGTCGAGGATGTCACCGAAGAGGGCGGTGGCCATGGTGGCCTGGACCCCGGCGATGCGGCGCAGCATCCACGTGTAGCCGCCGCCGGGATGCAGCCCCAGGGCGAGGAAGCGGGTGTCGAAGCGGGCCGACTCGGCGGCCAGGCGCACGTCGCAGGACAGGGCCATGTTCAGCCCGGCGCCGACGGCGGCACCGTTGACGGCGGCCAGGGTGGGCAGCGGACAGCGGCTGAGGCGCAGGAAACCCTCGTAGATGCGGCGCAGTCCCTCCTCCTTGGAGGTGCCCAGGTGGGACAGGTCGGCCCCGGCGCAGAAGGCCGGGGGCGCCCCGGTGACCACGATGGCCCCGACGTCCTCGTCGGCCTCGAGGCGGTCGAAGGCGGCGGTGATGCCGTCGACCAGCTCGAGGCTGATGGCGTTGCGCTTCTCGGGGTCGTTCAGGGTGACGGTGGCCACCCGGTCGGCGACCTCCACCAGCACGGCCTCGCTCACGGACGGCTCCCTTCAGTCCCGCACCACGGCGGGGGAGTGCTTGAAGAACTGCTCGACGTCGGCCTCGTAGGTGTAGCCGGGGTCGTCGCCCACGGTCGAGCGCAGGCGCAGCGACTCGGCGAAGTTCTCGACGGTGCCCGCCGCCGTGAAGCGGTAACGGAATCCGGCGTCGACGAGCTTGGACCCGTCGACGCCGCGCCCGTAGCGCAGCAGGTCGATGGTCTCGGGGGGGATGTCGTAGCCGGCCAGGCGCAGCGGGAGGCTGGCCAGGCCGGTGGCGACGGGGGAGAGGGGGACGGTGCGCTTCCCGCAGATGGTGGCCACCTCGCTCCAGGGCAGCATCCCGTCGCCGGCCACGTTGTAGATGCCGGCCAGGTCGTGGTCGAGCACGAAGAGGATCGAGCGGATGACGTCGTCCTCGTGGATGAACTGGAAGCGGGGGTCGAAGCCGAGGATGGACGGGACCATGGGCAGGGTCAGCAGCTGGGAGAGCGGCGTGACGATGTCGGGGCCGAGCACGTTGCTGAAGCGCAGCAGCGACACGGTGACGTGGGGGTTGTCGACGGCGAAGTCCCGCACGTAGTCCTCGACGGCGAGCATCGAGCGCTCGACGGCAGTGGACGGGTGGCGGGTCCGGGTCATCTCCTCGCGGAAGAAGGCCGGGTCCTCGGGGTCGGCGCCGTAGACCAGCGACGACGACTTCACGATGACCCGCTCGACCGTGGACCCCGGGGCCGAGGCGGCGGCGAAGAGGTTCATCGTCCCGATGACGTTGATCTCCTTCATCACCCGCTCCGACACCACCCCGGAGTTCATGACCAGGAAGGTGTGGACGATGGTGTCCACCTGGGTGGCGGCCACGATGCGGCTGAGGATCGAGTAGTTCTGGTCGACCCGCACGAACTCGGTGCGCTCCAGCTCGATCTCGGGCGGGTGGGTGTCGAGCCCGACGATCACCTCGACCGACGGGTCGGCCTCCAGCTCCTTGGCGACGAGGCCGCCCCAGAACGAGCCGAGGCCGGTGACGAGGACGCGGCGGCCCATCTCAGCCCTTCCACACCGAGCGCCGGGCCCGGATCATCTCGAAGAGCTCGTCCTGGATGCGCTGGCGGATGTCGTCGGCCGCCTCCATGACCTTGCTGCGGCTGTACCGCTCCTGATTGGGCGGGACGTCGAAGTGGATGGGGTCGAGCACCCGGAGCCGGAACTTGGCGGGCAGGGGGGCGACCAGGCCCAACGGGCCCAGGGCCAGCATCTGCGGGGTGATCGGCGCGTAGGGCAGGCCCAGGGCCTTGGCGACCGGCGTGAGGTTGGCCACGATGGGCATGGCCTCCTCGGAGCCGACCACGGCGAGGGGGATGATGGGTACCCCCGCCCGCATGGCGCTCTCGACGAAGCCGCCCCGGCCGAAGCGGCGCAGCCGGTAGCGCTCGCTCACGTGCTTGCCCGTGCCCTTCGTCCCCTCGGGGAACACCAGGACCAGGGCCTGCTTGTCGTGGAGGAGGCGGTAGGCGTTGTCGGGATGGGCGACCACGCCGCCCATCCGGGACCACAGGGTGCCCACGACCGGGATCGAGCGGAAGAGGTGGTCGGCCAGGCCGTAGACGGGGCGCCCCAGCTCCGTCTCGATGCCGTGCATGATCACCGGGGCGTCGGACGGCACCGCCCCGGCGTGGTTGGCCACGAGCAGGGCCCCGCCGCGGGCGGGGATCCTGTCGAGGCCCTCCCATTCGGCCCGGAACCAGGACCGGTAGACGGGGTCGTAGAGGGTGCGGGCCAGCGAGCGCATGCGCTCGGACCGGCCCCACTCGTCGACGTCGCCCCGACGGGCGGGGTCCTCGCGGCCGCTGGCGGCCCGGTCGACGGGCAGGTGGACGAGGGTGCCGCCGGCCGTGGCCCCCTCGTCGGCGCCCGCGTCGACGACGTCGACGGGGCGGGTCTCGTCGGGGGCCATGGCCCCAGGCTACCGGTGGCCCCTCGGCCCCGTCCGGGCCGGGGCGTGGCGGGCGGGCCGACTCCGTAGCCTCCTGCGCACCGTGCCTGCCCCCGACCCGGAGCCCGCCGGCGGCCCGACCGCCCCGCCCGAGGCGGTGGACGCGCCCGCGGCCCGACCCTCGGCCGTCGCCGCCCTCCGGCACCGCAACTTCGCCCTGTTCTGGGTGGGGGCGCTGATCTCCAACACCGGCGGCTGGGTGCAGAACGTCACGGTGCCCTACGTCGTGTTCCAGCTCACCGGCAGCGCCGCCTGGGTGGGGGTGGCCGCCTTCGCCCTCCTCTTCTCCGCCTCGGTGCTGGGCCCGGTCGGCGGCACGCTCGCCGACCGCTACCCGCGCCGCACGGTGCTGCTCGTCTTCCAGAGCGCCCAGGCGGCGGTGGCCTTCGCCCTGTGGGGTGCGTGGAGCGCCGGGGTGCGCTCGCCGGGGCCGATCATCGCCCTGGCGGCGATGTCGGGGGTGTTCGCCGGGCTCCACATCGGATCGTGGCAGGCCTTCGTCTCCGAGCTGGTGCCCCGCGACACGCTGCTCAACGCCGTCACCCTCAACTCGGCCCAGTTCAACGCCGCCCGGGCCTTCGGGCCGGCCATCGGCGGGATGATCCTGGCCCTCGTCGGCCCCGGCTGGGCCTTCTTCGTGAACGGCGCCAGCTTCCTCGCCGTGATCGTGGCCCTGCTGCTCATCCGGGTGCCCCGCCTGCTCGACCGGCCCGAGGGTCGCATGCACGTGCTGGCCGACCTGGCCAGGACCATGCGCTACGTGCGCCACGCCCCCGGCATCCGCACCTGCGTGCTCGTGGTGCTGGCCCTGGGGGCGTTCGGCAGTCCGGTCTTCCAGCTCGTCGTCGTCTTCTCCGAGGACGTCTTCCACGTGGGCGAGGGTGCCTTCGGCCTGCTGAGCGCCGCCCTGGGCATCGGCGCCATCCTGGGCACGCCGTTGGTGGCCGGCCGGGGCACCAGCGTCCGTCGGGAGGTGCTCGTCACCTCGGCCATGCTCGGCTACGGCGCCTCGCTCATCCTCTTCGCCCTGTCACCGGTGTACGGGGTGGCCTTCGTGGCGCTGCTGGGCGCCGGCGCCGGCTACCTGGCCATCGCCTCGTCGCTCAACACGACCATCCAGTTGCAGGTCGAC